>NZ_JBYSWF010000007.1:0-155875 GCF_058780865.1 Pseudomonas sp. GP01-A4 | reverse complement strand
TGCGCTTCCGATCTCTCGTTAGCGGGAGGCGAATTCTACAGCGTTACACGCTGCTGTCAACACCTCTTTTTCTCCGCTTTCGACCGAGAAGATCGAAACGTTAATAGGGCCAAACAACACTGCCTTACTAACTCCTTCTGGGCTTCGATGATCTGAAGCAACTCGCTGTCGAAACCTACATAACTCTTTGTTTGCCAAGGAGTTTTCCGTTTCGACTGCGCCGGAAGTGGGGCGAATTATAGACTTCCAGAATCTGCCGTCAACCCTTAATTCAGCTTTTCTATCAAATAGGCATTTCTGGCTAAAAACCGACCAACTTCCCTCTATATAGAGAGCCTCAACAACCCTCTATATAGAAGAGAAGCTTCAGATGACCCCGGCCTCCCTCAAAGCCGACACATTCGCTGGCGTCAAACCCAGCACTTGCTGCAGCACCTGATGGGTATGCTCACCCAACAGCGGAGGTGCGCTGCGGTATTCAACAGGCGTCTTGGACAGGCGCATAGGACTTGCCACCTGGGGCACAGTACCAGCCAACGCATGAGGCAACTGCATCGCCAACCCGCGCGCTTTTACCTGAGGATCGGCAAACACCTGCGCCAGGTCATTGATCGGGCCGCAAGGCACACCTACTCGCTCCAGCTGAGCTACCCATTCAGCCGTGCTCTTGAACACGGTAGCCTGACGGATCAACGGAATCAGCACCGCCCTGTTGGCCACTCGCAGCTTATTAGTTGCAAACCTAGGATCATCCGCCCACTGGGGCTGCCCAGCCACTTCGGCAAATTTGCGGAACTGCCCATCATTACCCACAGTAAGAATGAAGTCGCCATCCGCCGTAGGAAAATCCTGATAGGGAACGATATTCGGATGAGCGTTACCCAGGCGCTTTGGAGAGACGCCCGTCGTCAGGTAGTTCATCGCCTGATTAGCCAGACAAGCCACCTGCACATCCAGCAACGCCATATCGATATGCTGGCCGCCACCATCATGATCCCGGTGAGCCATGGCCGCCAGGATCGCAACTGTCGAGTAAAGCCCCGTAAGAATATCCGTCAGCGCCACGCCAACCTTAACCGGTCCGGCGCCGTCTTCACCCTCCGGGCGGCCAGTCAGGCTCATCAGCCCGCCAAGCCCCTGGATCATGAAGTCGTAGCCCGCCCGCTTCGCATAGGGCCCGGTTTGACCAAACCCGGTAATCGAGCAGTAGATCAACTCCGGATTGATCTCCTTGAGCGACTCATAGTCCAACCCATAGGCCGCCAAGCCGCCTACCTTGAAGTTCTCGATCAGAATGTCGGACTTCGCCGCCAGGTCACGCACCAGCTTCTGGCCCTCCGGCCGCGTGAAGTCGATCGTCACCGATTCCTTGTTGCGATTGGCAGACAGGTAATACGCCGCCTCAGTGGTGTTTTCCCCATACGCATCCTTGAGGAAGGGTGGCCCCCAGGCACGAGTGTCGTCGCCATTCCCGGGCCGCTCGACCTTGATCACTTCAGCGCCAAGGTCTGCAAGTATCTGCCCGGCCCAAGGGCCCGCCAGCACTCGCGACAAATCCAGTACCCGCAGGTGCGAAAGCGCGCCCATGGTCGTTCTCCTATTAATAGAACGCCTGAATACCGGTTTGCGCTCGCCCCAGGATCAATGCATGCACGTCGTGAGTACCCTCATAGGTATTCACCACTTCAAGGTTGACCAGGTGGCGGGCAATGCCGAACTCATCCGAGATGCCGTTACCACCGAGCATGTCACGCGCCATCCGGGCAATGTCGAGCGACTTGCCACACGAGTTACGCTTCATGATCGAGGTGATTTCCACAGCCGCAGTGCCCTCATCCTTCATACGACCCAACCGCAGGCATCCTTGCAGCGCCAGGGTGATTTCAGTCTGCATGTCTGCGAGCTTCTTCTGGATCAGTTGAGTAGCCGCCAAAGGCCGCCCGAACTGCTGGCGATCAAGGGTGTACTGACGCGCGGTATGCCAGCAGAACTCCGCGGCCCCCAAGGCACCCCACGAGATCCCGTAGCGTGCCGAGTTAAGGCAAGTGAACGGTCCTTTCAGGCCACGCACATCCGGGAAGATGTTCTCTTCAGGAACAAACACGTTATCCATGACGATTTCACCGGTGATCGAGGCGCGCAATCCGACCTTGCCGTGGATCGCCGGAGCACTCAGGCCTTTCCAACCCTTTTCCAGCACGAAGCCGCGAATGTCGCCCGCATCGTCCTTGCCCCACACCACGAACACATCCGCAATCGGGCTGTTGGTAATCCACATCTTGCTGCCAGTGAGGCTGTAGCCGCCATCCACTTTGCGCGCGCGGGTAATCATCGCGCCCGGGTCGGAACCATGGTTAGGCTCGGTCAGGCCAAAGCAGCCAATCCATTCACCAGAGGCCAGCTTCGGCAGGTATTTCTGCTTTTGCGCTTCGGTACCGAATTCATTGATAGGCACCATCACCAGTGAGGACTGCACACTCATCATCGAACGGTAGCCAGAGTCCACACGCTCTACTTCACGAGCGATCAGGCCATAGCTGACGTAGTTCAATCCACTGCCACCGTACTGCTCTGGAATCATCGCCCCCAGCAGGCCGGTCTCACCCATTTCGCGGAAGATCGCTGGGTCAGTCTTTTCATGGCGGAAGGCTTCGAGAACACGGGGCGCCAGCTTGTCCTGGGCGAACTGTTGGGCACTGTCGCGCACCATGCGTTCTTCTTCGGTGAGCTGTGAATCCAGCAGCAGTGGATCGATCCAGTTGAAGCTTGCCTTACCGCCCATGAGTGAGTCCTCGCGAAGTAAATCAAAAGTCGTGCATGGAGCCTAGGCCGGGCAGGCGAGGAGGGCAAACGAGGATTTTGCATAGCCTTGTGCTAATTTCTCACTCCGTAACATTCAAAAGCGGCATAGATGCTCTTTACTTGTGAGGTCACGGTACATGCGCAGAAAAATTCCCAGCACCACGGCGCTGGTCAGTTTCGAGGCTGCAGCCCGCCACGAGAGCTTTACCAAGGCGGCACAGGAGCTTTCGATCACCCAGGGCGCAATCTGCCGACAAATCGCCAGTCTTGAGGAGTTTTTAAGTGTCGAGCTGTTTCGACGCTCGCGCCGGGGCGTGAAACTGACAGAAGCAGGGCTTTCCTACAGTCGCCGGGTGGCTACGCAACTTGACGCCGTGGAACGCGACACCCTTTCGATCATGGGACAGCAGGGCACCAACGTTATTGAACTGGCGGTGGTCCCGACCTTCGGCACCCAATGGCTGATCCCACGCCTCAAGGACTTTCAGCACCAGCATCCCGAAGTCACCGTCAACCTGACCAACCGCACACGGCCTTTCCTGTTCGCCGATACCGAATTCGACGCGGCAATCTACTTTGGCGATGCCGACTGGTCCGGTACCGAATCCCACAAACTGATGGGAGAAAACCCGCTCCCGGTATGCAGCCCGCGCTTGCTGGGCGATCGCACGCACTTCACTGCACACGAAATCGCCGAACTGCCCCTGCTGCAACAAACCACTCGACCCTATGCCTGGCGCCAGTGGTTCAACGCGCAACAGCTGGACATACCCCGCGACATGACAGGCCCGCGTTACGAGCTATTCTCCATGTTGTCCCAGGCAGCCATGCACGATATGGGCATTGCACTGATACCGCCGTTCCTTATTCAAAGGGAACTGAGCGATGGGCACTTGGTGATTGCCAGCCCTCAGGTACTGGCGAGCTCAAAGGCTTACTACCTGATGATTCCCGAGAGAAAGGTCGAATCAGCTTCTCTGCATGCGTTCAGAGACTGGCTGATTGATCAGTCGCATCGTTACAACCCCAATATCTAAAGGGTCTTCGTCAATTTATTAACTTTGTAGTCAACAAAATAAAATACCTACATATGTATATATATGTCGCAATTTAGAAGACCGCATCTTTTGACCCTGAAATGGCCTTTAAGCCATGTAGGTATTGGCCTGTAGCCATAAAATTGCAGCGATGCCCAAGCATTCACGTCGGCGATGGAGAAGCGCTGATATTTCGGTAAAAACTCTTTAATCTCCTGTATTTAAACGACTTTAATCTATCCATTGCGACAATCGGTCACGGGGTGACTTGTAGTTAATTTTTCGTCACCCGTCATAATCTCTTGAAGGCCGTAAAGTTCGCCTGCAAAATGCCGCGCCCCGCTGTATTTCAGCGGGATCGTGCTGATCGGCCGCCCAGATTCGCCTGTCGTGGCGCACTGGCCTTTTACAAAAATCAAAGCAAAAAGATCATGCAGGAGATTTGACGTGCACATTGGTGTTCCTCTCGAAACCCAGACCGGTGAAACGCGGGTGGCTGCCACCCCGGAAACCATCAAGAAGCTGATCGGCCAGGGCCACAAGGTCACTGTGCAAAGCGGGGCAGGCATCAATGCCAGTGTCGTCGACAGTGCCTATGAAGCGGCAGGCGCAACCATTGGCAACGCCAGTGATGCATTCGGCGCCGAGCTGATCCTCAAGGTAGTAGCCCCCAATGACAGCGAACTGACGCTGATCAAAAGCGGCGCAGTGCTGGTGGGCATGCTCAATCCGTTCAGCAACGAAACCATCACTCGACTGGCCGAGCATGGCATCACGGCCTTTGCCCTTGAGGCCGCGCCGCGCACCTCCCGCGCGCAGAGCCTGGATGTGCTTTCTTCCCAGGCAAACATTGCCGGCTACAAGGCTGTACTGCTCGCCGCCCATCACTACCCACGCTTCATGCCAATGCTGATGACCGCCGCCGGTACGGTGAAAGCCGCTCGCGTGCTGATTCTTGGAGCTGGTGTAGCAGGGCTGCAGGCGATCGCTACCGCGAAACGCCTGGGTGCGGTCATCGAAGCGTCCGACGTGCGTCCGGCGGTAAAGGAACAGATCGAATCCCTCGGCGCCAAGTTCGTCGACGTGCCATACGAAACTGATGAAGAACGTGAATGCGCGGTTGGCGTGGGCGGTTACGCGCGCCCAATGCCAACAAGCTGGATGCAGCGCCAGGCCCTGGCCGTGCATGAACGTGCCAAGCAAGCCGACATCGTCATCACCACCGCATTGATTCCGGGTCGCAAGGCACCGACCCTGCTCAGCGCCGAGACCGTCGCACAGATGAAGCCAGGCTCGGTGGTCATCGACCTCGCCGCAGCCCAGGGCGGCAACTGCCCGCTGACCGTGGCAGACCAGGTGGTCGTGGAAAACGGTGTGACCATCTGCGGCCCGACCAACCTGGCCGGCGCCGTCGCCGCCGATGCCTCGGCGCTGTACGCACGCAACCTGCTGGACTTCCTGAAGCTGGTCTTCACCAAGGAAGGGCAGTTTGAAATCAACCTCGAAGACGACATCGTCGCCGCGTGCCTGATGTGCCGCGACGGCCAAGTCATCCGCAAAAACGCCTAAGCAGGGATTCAGACGATGGAAGAGCTTATTTCCCCCGGTATCTACAACCTGATCATCTTCGTGCTGGCGATTTATGTCGGCTATCACGTGGTCTGGAACGTCACCCCGGCCCTGCACACCCCGCTGATGGCCGTGACCAATGCGATTTCGGCGATCGTGATCGTCGGCGCCATGCTGGCAGCCGCACTCACCGTGACACCACTGGGCAAGACCATGGGCACCCTGGCCGTAGCCCTCGCGGCGGTCAACGTGTTCGGTGGCTTCCTGGTTACCCGCAGGATGCTTGAGATGTTCAAGAAGAAAGCCCCGAAAGCAAAAGAAGAGGCGCCATCGTCATGAGCATGAATCTGGTCACGACGCTCTACCTGATCGCGTCGATCTGCTTTATTCAGGCCCTTAAAGGCCTGTCACACCCGACGACGTCCCGGCGCGGCAACCTGTTCGGCATGCTCGGCATGGCGCTGGCAGTGCTCACCACCGTGGGCCTCATCTATAAGCTCGGCGCCGAGCTGGCCACTGCCGGAATTGGCTACGTCATCGTTGGCCTGCTGGTCGGCGGCACCGCCGGCTCGATCATGGCCAAGCGCGTGGAAATGACCAAGATGCCGGAGCTGGTGGCGTTCATGCACAGCATGATCGGCCTGGCTGCAGTGTTTATCGCCATCGCCGCAGTCGTGGAACCACAGTCGCTGGGTATCGTGAAACACCTGGGGGATTCGATCCCCGCCGGTAACCGCCTGGAGTTGTTCCTCGGTGCAGCCATCGGTGCAATTACGTTCTCCGGCTCGGTCATCGCCTTCGGCAAGCTGTCGGGTAAGTACAAGTTCCGCCTGTTTCAGGGCGCACCGGTACAGTTCGGCGGTCAGCACAAGCTGAACCTGGTGCTGGGGCTGTTGACACTGGGCCTGGGCCTGGCCTTCATGTTCACCGGCAACCTCAGCGCCTTCGCATTGATGCTGGCCCTGGCGTTCGTGCTGGGCGTGCTGATCATTATCCCGATTGGCGGCGCCGACATGCCGGTGGTCGTCTCGATGCTCAACAGCTACTCCGGCTGGGCTGCGGCGGGGATCGGCTTCTCGCTGAACAACTCGATGCTGATCATCGCCGGTTCGCTGGTGGGTTCAAGCGGTGCGATCCTGTCGTACATCATGTGCAAGGCGATGAACCGCTCCTTCTTTAATGTACTGCTCGGCGGTTTCGGCAACACGGCAGACGCCGCCGGCCCGGCCGGCTCGAAAGAAGCGCGCCCGGTGAAATCCGGCTCGGCTGACGATGCAACCTTCCTGCTGACCAACGCCGATACCGTAATCATCGTACCGGGCTACGGCCTGGCGGTGGCACGGGCACAACATGCACTGAAAGAGCTGACCGAGAAGCTGACCCACCGCGGCGTGACCGTGAAGTACGCGATCCACCCGGTTGCAGGCCGTATGCCTGGTCACATGAACGTATTGCTGGCCGAGGCAGAAGTGCCTTACGACCAGGTGTTCGAGATGGAAGACATCAACTCCGAGTTCGGCCAGGCCGACGTGGTGCTGGTGCTAGGCGCCAACGACGTGGTCAACCCGGCCGCCAAGAACGATCCCAAGTCGCCCATCGCGGGCATGCCGATCCTCGAAGCGTTCAAGGCCAAGACCATCATCGTCAACAAGCGCTCGATGGCCAGCGGCTATGCCGGCCTGGACAACGAACTGTTCTACCTGGACAAGACCATGATGGTCTTCGGCGACGCCAAGAAGGTCATCGAAGACATGGTCAAGGCCGTCGAATAAACACTGCGCCAGCGCAATACCCAAAACCCTGGCCTTTAGTAGGCTGGGGTTTTTTATTGCCGGTAAAAACCGACAAAAGGCTCTAAATCGCTGCCTGGCATTCGACCATGGTAGCGGGACGAAATTTTTTGAAATCACTAGACTGCGCATCTTGCTTCCGTAGCCCGAGATAACAATCCATGTACCGTGATCGTATCCGCTTGCCTTCGTTGTTGAACAAGGTCATGAGCGCGGCTGACGCTGCCGCACTGATCCAGGACGGCATGACCGTCGGCATGAGCGGCTTCACCCGCGCCGGTGAGGCCAAGGCCGTGCCCCACGCCTTGGCCGAACGCGCCAAGACATCACCGCTGAAAATTACCCTGATGACCGGCGCCAGCCTGGGCAACGACCTGGACAAGCAACTGACCGAAGCCGGTGTACTGTCGCGACGCATGCCATTCCAGGTAGATAGCACCCTGCGCAAGGCGATCAACGCCGGCGAGGTGATGTTTATCGACCAGCATTTGTCGGAAACCGTCGAGCAGCTGCGCAACAATCAGCTCAAGCTACCGGACATCGCGGTGATCGAAGCCGTAGCGATCACCGAGCAAGGCCACATTGTGCCAACCACTTCCGTGGGCAACTCCGCCAGTTTCGCGATTTTCGCCAAGCAGGTGATCGTCGAGATCAACATGGCGCATAACCCGAACCTGGAAGGCCTGCACGACATCTATATCCCGAGCTATCGCCCGACCCGCACGCCAATTCCGCTGGTGGCCGTGGACGACCGTATCGGCAGCACCGCGATTCCGATTCCGCCGGAAAAGATCGTCGCGATCGTCATCACCAATCAGGCGGATTCGGCCTCCACCGTGACGCCGCCCGACAGCGACACCCAGTCGATCGCCAATCACCTGATCAACTTCCTTAAAGAAGAAGTCGACGCCGGACGCATGACCAACAAGCTCGGCCCACTGCAGGCAGGCATCGGCAACATTGCCAACGCGGTGATGTGCGGTTTGATCGAGTCGCCCTTCGAAGACCTGACGATGTATTCGGAAGTCCTCCAGGATTCCACATTCGACCTGATCGACGCAGGCAAGCTGAGCTTTGCCTCAGGCAGTTCGATCACATTGTCGGAACGGCGCAACGCCGACGTGTTCGGCAACCTGGAGCGCTACAAAGACAAATTGGTGCTGCGGCCCCAGGAAATCTCCAATCACCCGGAAGTGGTGCGGCGCCTGGGCATCATCGGCATTAACACCGCGCTGGAGTTCGACATCTATGGCAACGTCAACTCCACCCACGTCTGCGGCACCCGGATGATGAACGGAATTGGCGGCTCGGGCGACTTTGCGCGCAACGCGCACCTGGCGATCTTTGTCACCAAGTCGATTGCCAAGGCCGGCGCGATTTCCAGCGTGGTGCCAATGGTCAGCCATGTGGACCATACCGAGCATGACGTCGACATCCTCGTGACCGAGGTCGGCCTGGCGGACCTGCGGGGCCTGGCGCCGCGGGAGCGGGCTCGGGTCATCATCGACAACTGTGTGCACCCGGCGTACCGCGATGCCCTGAACACCTACTTCACCCAAGCCTGTGTGCTGGGCGGGCACACCCCGCATATCCTGCGAGAAGCACTGAGTTGGCACATCAACCTGGAAGAAACCGGGCATATGCTGAAGGCGTGATTGATACAGATTCGGGCTGATGCAAACACAGTTTCATCAGCCCGAGCTTCCGAGCCCAACTTTTATAAAAAACTGTACTGCTGTACCGGTCATTTCCTACCGAAATATCCTACCTCGAACTCCATAAACGCCTAAAACGCACCATAAAAGTGCCGACAGGTACAGTTGCCCCAATTTCGTACAGTACAGCCCCTATAAACAGTTAACTGGCCCCTCACAATACAGGTGAACTGTATCTAGAGAGTCTTGCCTGGGAGGAGGATCATTGGCACCAGTTAAACCACTACCTAATCCCGCCACAAGCGGAAGGATGTCATCATGGAACGTACACTCAGTTCCGATCTGTTCTTCGAAGAAAAAGCTGTAAACACCCAGGCTTCCCTGCCTCTGCGCGTTCTCGCCAACCTGATGTTGTGGCAGCGCCGCATCTCCAGCCGCCATCAACTGGCTCGTCTGGATTCGCGTCTGCTGGCTGACGCCGGTATCAGCGAAGCACAACGCTACGAAGAGCTGAGCAAGCCGTTCTGGCGCTAATTAGCGTCCGCTGGCCCTGACCCACCGGGTCCACCGCCAGCACTCCGAATTGTTAAAACAGAACCCGCCCCGGGTAACCGGCGGCGGGTTCTGCTGTTTCTGGGGTTTGGATTTTCAATGGCGAAAACAGTCGGCTTTCTACAGACCGATACAGTTTAAAAAATATAACAATTAAGCAGTACAATTTAATCCGCGTGTATCTGTACCGGTAGCACCCTCCAGCCCAAGATGGTGTTCCAGGACCTCATGAAAGGCGCGCGTCATGAATACCAAAAACCAGCAACACCCTCGGTTGATACAGCTACTCAAGCGCACCGCTGCAGCACTCGTCTGCTGGGGGCAACGGGCCCGCACACGCAGGCTGCTGGCTCAACTGGATCCGCGGGAATTGTCCGATGCGGGTATCAGTCACGGCGACCGGGCATCTGAGCTGGCCAAATCGTTCTGGCGCGAGTAATCACCGCAGGAAGCTATCCGAACAGATAAGCGGCGGCTAATATCCGGCTACCACGTGGCGAACCCTGTAGAACGGGCGTCTGATGCCCATGGTCTCGCTGCTCAAGCAGTAGCTTTGTGCCACCCTTTCGTTCATTTACAGGAGTCACCCCATGTCCCGTCTTCACCTGCTGAGCGCTGCAGCCCTGCTGGCCCTGGTTGCCAATGCCAACGCCTCCAGCCTGATCGTGACCACGGATTCGATCGTCGGCGCACTGAAAGCCACCTCAGACGCCACCTCCGATGCCACTTCCTCCCTGCGTGACAACAAGGTCGTACGTGCCGCCCGTGACGACGCCGCCAGCTTCGTTGCCAGCGAAGGCGCCATCCGTGGCGTAAAACTGGAAAGCGCCCTGGCCCAGATCCGCCAACAGGCTCCACAACTGAATACCGCGACTGACGCGCAGCTGGCCCAGGCGATCCTGGCCATCTGACCGCAGGTGGGATAAGGGGGGCGCCAGGCGCTCCCCGAACCCTCCGCGCTGGCTCTCGCCCGGGCATTGCGCTAGCCTTGGCGCTCGTTTTCAGTTGTCGAGTCCCATGGCTTTTTCATACCGCCTGTTGATCGCTCCCGTAGTGTTTTGCACCTGCTGGTCCACGCAAGCTCCGGCCTTTGACCTGTCCACCCAGAGCCTCGTTGTCAGTGCGTATGCCACCAGCAAAGTGACCTCCGCACCGTTCGACCATAAACTGATACTGGCCGCCCAGGATGACGCTGCCGCTTTCATTGCCACTGACGGCCAATGGCGGGGAGCCCGACTGGAATCAGCGCTGGATTATCTGCGCCGTACCCAGCCAAAACTTAACGCCAGTGACCTTGAACTGGCGCAAGCAATTCTCGTCCAATAATCATCTTTGTATTTCGGAGTCATTCCATGCGTAGCCCGCTGATCGCCGCCGCTCTCGGCCTGCTGTTGTTGGCCGGTGTTGCCCAGGCACAAACCCTGAAGGCCACCAGTAACATCATCGTCCGAGCCTCGGCCCGTACCATCGATTTCACCTCGGACACCACCACGTCCATCCGCGACTCCAAAGTCGTACGCGAAGCCCACGACGATGCCGCCAGTTTCGTCGCCAGCGATGGCGAGATTCGTGGCGCTCAACTGGAAGCCGCCTTCGACACCCTGCGAACCCGCGTGCCGGAAGCCCGCGACGCCAGCGACCAGGTCCTCGCCGAAGCTATCCTCTCTCTGTGAGGCGCATTGCCGCCTGGCTACTGGCCGGCACCTTGCTGCTGGGCGCCAGCGCGGCTCAGGCCGCCCTGCAACTGCGGCTCAAGACCGATGGCTTGAGCCCGGCCCAGCAGCAGGCGAGCCAGGCATTGCTGGATGAAGCGATGCAGGCGTTGCCGCCGCGCTTCATCGAGCAACTGGACCGGACCATCGACGTCGGCTGGACCGACAAGATGCCCGAGAACGCCTATGGCCAGGCTTCGCTGGTGTCCGAACTGGACCTCAACAGCAACTTGCTGGAAAGCCTTACCGACGGCAGTGCCGCGACGCAAAAAACCAATCGCCCCCACGGCACCGTGCGCCGGGAAATGCTCGCCACCGTGCTGCATGAACTGACCCACATCTATGACCGTGCCCGCCTGTGGTCCAGCGCCGACCGCAAGCTGATCCAGCGTTGCAGCCGCCAGAACAACATCACCGGCCTGATCGGCCTGCCCGATCAATGCCGGGGCCAGAACGACCGCCGCTTTACCCTCAGCGATGACCCACGCCTGCTGGACCTCGCCGGGTGGCCGCAATACGTCGGCCGTCGCGGCGAACGTGAACAGAACAACCATCAGGTCGCCCGCAGCCCGGACATCTACGAAACCACCAGCCCGCTGGAATTCGTCGCCGTCAACATGGAGTACTTCCTCCTCGACCCGAGCTATGCCTGCCGCCGGCCTTCGCTGTACCGCTATTACAAGGAACACTTTGGCTGGGCGCCGCCCGCCAAGGACACCTGTGCCAAAACCTACGCCTTCCTCAACGCCGGCAACGACTTCGCCAAGACTCCACTGGGCCAGGTCGACCCCGAGCGGGTCTACGAAATCGACTACCTGCTGGCCGAAGCCAACCAGAACCTCGTGAGTCGCTGGGGCCACAGCATGCTGCGCCTGGTGATCTGCGCCCCCGGCCGGCCACGGGGCCCGGACTGCCGCCTGGACCTGGACCAGCACCTGGTGTTGTCCTACCGCGCGTTTGTCGGTGACGTACAACTGTCGAGCTGGGACGGCCTGATCGGCAAATACCCGTCGCGGCTGTTCGTGCTGCCGCTGTCTCAGGTCATTGACGAGTACACCAAGACCGAGCTGCGCGGCCTGGCGTCGGTGCCGTTGAAGCTCACGCGCCAGGAGATCAACGATACCGTCGAACACGCCGCCGAAATGCACTGGAGCTACGACGGCAACTACTTCTTCATCTCCAACAACTGCGCAGTCGAGAGCCTGAAACTGTTACGCAGCGGCAGCGCCAACCCGCAGCTGACCGGCCTGGACAACATCACGCCCAATGGCCTGCTGGAAGTCCTCAAGGGCCGAGGCCTGGCCGATACCAGTGTACTGGACGACAAAAAACGCGCGCTGCGCCTCGGCTATCACTTCGACTCCTTCCGCGAGCGCTACCAGGCGATGTTCGAGGTGTTGAAAAAGCGCCTGCCGATCAAACAGGCTGAAGTGGAGGATTGGTTGTCACTGAGTGCCGAAGAGCGCCGCCCATGGTTCGCCGAAGCCGACCTGCGCGCCAGCGCCGCCTTGTTGCTGCTGGAACAGGCGAGCTTCCGCAAGCAGCTCATGCTGGCCCAGGATGAAGTCAAGCAACGCTACCTTGGCGCCCGCGAGCTGAAGAACGGCGGCATGGAAAAGGCCAACGCGACGTTGCAGCAGATCCTCGCCAACAGTGGCTTCCTCAGTCGCCCGGCAGAGCTGCTGGGCACCAGCGGTTACGGCTTGCCACAACCAACAGAATCCAAACGCCTGGAATCAGAAAGCGCCGCGCGCCAGAAGCAGTTGCAGTCGCTGACCGGCGATCTGGACAAAGAGGTGAGGGCGCTGCTGGAACCGGCCCGCGCGGCGGAGATTGCCGCATGTGAAGCCAACCTCAAGCAGCTAGGCGAGCACTTGCGCGCACTGCACAAGGCCTCCGGCGGGTTCGAACTGCCCTAGAGCGCTTCTCCGGCTTCTTCCGGTAGTTGCTCATCCAGGTGTAACCACGGCAATCGGCTCTCTACCCAGATGTGCCGATCTGCCGGGGCCAGCTCCGGGTGATCCAGGGTTGCGATGGTCACATCGATACTCTCGGCACTCAGTTGCATTACCAGCGCCAAATGCGCCCCACAGTTAGAACAGAAATACCGCACGCATGTCGGCGAAGATTCGTACTGCGCCGGCGTTCCCGCCACCCAGGCGAACGCGGAACGGGGCAGGGTGATCCAGGTCGTCACCAAGCCGCCGCTGACCCGCCGGCAAATCGAACAGTGGCAGTGGGCAATATCCACCAACGCCCCGCTGAACTGATAACGCACCCGCCCGCAATGGCAGCCGCCTTGGTGTTGCTCATGCATGCTCTGTCTCCCACATCCTTATTTCACACAGGACCAGTCGTCCATTCAACGTAGCCCGTTTCTCAAGCGAAAGCTGGCTGAAAGCTTCCGGGACTAGGATCGCCCACCACTACCGGCAACAGACCGGTTGTTAACAACAACAATGGTGATTCCCGATGTCCGCTCGTACCCGCCTGTTTGCCCCGACTCCACCCGTACGCCTCGTGCCTTTCGTTCTGCGCTGACCCAACCGGTTCGCCATTCCCTAGCCGCGCTACGCCTGGAGTATTCCTATGCTGACTTTCCTTGGCTTTGCCATGGTCATCACGTTCATGTTCCTGATCATGACCAAGCGCCTGTCTGCGCTGATCGCCCTGATCATCGTACCGATCCTGTTCGCGCTGTTCGGCGGCTTTGCCCCGCAGATCGGCCCGATGATGCTCGCGGGCATCACCAAGCTTGCGCCGACCGGCGTAATGCTGATGTTTGCCATCCTCTATTTCGCCTTGATGATCGACTCCGGCCTGTTCGACCCGGCCGTGCGCAAGATCCTCAAGCTGGTCAAGGGCGACCCGCTGAAGGTCTCGGTCGGCACCGCCGTGCTGGCCCTGGTGGTATCACTGGACGGAGACGGCGCCACCACCTACATGATCTGCGTGGCCGCCATGCTGCCGCTTTACCAGCGCATCGGCATGAGCCCGCGGATCATGGCCGGCCTGATCATCCTCGCCGGTGGGGTGATGAACATGACCCCATGGGGTGGCCCGACCGCCCGCGCCGCCAGTGCATTGCACGTGGACCTATCGGATATTTTCGTACCGATGATTCCAGCCATGGCCGCCGGCGTCGTCGCCATCCTGGTGATTGCCTATATGTACGGCAAGCGCGAACGGGCACGCCTGGGCGAGTTGCACCTGCAAGGCGATGAAATCGACCACAGCGAAATCAGCGTCTCGCAATACCCGGACGCCCGCCGTCCGAAACTGATCTGGTTCAACGGCGCACTGACCTTCGCCCTGATGTGCACCTTGATCGCCGGCCTGTTGCCACTGCCAGTACTGTTCATGGTGGCCTTCAGTATCGCGATGATCGTCAACTACCCATGCCTGCAGATGCAGAAAGACCGGATCGCCGCCCATGCCGGCAGCGTCCTGGCAGTCACAGGCCTGATCTTCGCCGCCGGTATCTTCACCGGCATCCTGTCCGGTACCGGCATGGTCGATGCCATGTCCAAGAGCCTGCTGGCCGTCATCCCTGACGCGCTGGGGCCTTATCTGGCCGTGATCACCGCGCTGGTGAGCATGCCGTTTACCTTCTTCATGTCCAACGATGCCTTCTACTACGGCGTTCTGCCGGTACTGGCCGAAGCCGCCAGCCACTACGGCATCACTGCCGTGGAAATGGCCCGCGCCTCAATCGTTGGCCAGCCTGTGCACTTGTTGAGCCCACTGGTTCCATCGACCTACTTGCTGGTAGCCCTGGCGGGTATCGAATTTGGCGATCACCAGCGCTTCACCCTCAAGTGGGCGGTGCTGGTGTGCCTGTGCATAATGGTCGCCGCTTTGCTGATGGGGATTTTTCCGCTGTTCAGCACTCTATAATCGTACAACTCACTGCGCCGGCTCTTAAGGCTGGCGCGGTCTAACACTCGCTCAAAGGAATACACATGGAATGGCTGACCAATCCGGAAATCTGGATTGCCTTCTTCACCCTGACGGCCCTCGAGATCGTCCTGGGCATCGATAACATCATCATGATTTCGATCCTGGTCAGCCGCATGCCCAAGCACATGCAGGCGCGTACCCGGATCTTCGGCCTGGCGCTGGCGATGGTCACGCGGATCCTGTTGCTGCTGTCGATCACTTGGGTCATGCGCCTCACCGACGATCTGTTCGTGGTGTTCGGCCAAGGCATTTCCGGCCGCGACCTGATCCTGTTCTTCGGTGGCCTGTTCCTGCTGTGGAAAAGCTCCCAGGAGATGTACCACGCCCTGGAAGGTGAAGACGAAACCCACGACGAGCCGAAGGGCGCCGGTGGCAAGTTCATCTACACCATCATCCAGATCGCGATCATCGACATCGTGTTCTCCCTGGACTCGGTGATTACCGCCGTTGGTATGGTTTCCCACGTACCGGTGATGGTGGCCGCGATCATCGTCGCCGTACTGGTGATGATGCTGGCCGCCGGCACCATCAGCGATTTCATCGACAAACACCCGTCGCTGAAGATGCTGGCGCTGTCGTTCCTGCTGGTGGTGGGTACCGTGCTGATCGCCGAAGCCTTCGACGTTCACGTGCCAAAAGGCTACGTTTACTTCGCCATGGCGTTCTCCCTGGCGGTTGAAGCGGTGAACATCAAGATGCGTACCGCCATCGCGAAAAAGAAGAAACAGCAGGATCCTGTGAAACTGCGCAAGGACATTCCGGGTCAATAACCTGGACCCGCTGCTGAAAAAGGGGCTTTAGAGCCCCTTTTTTTCATCTGCAAAAAGCTGATTTCATGACAGTTTTGTTTCAATCCCGACTTTAGCTATGCGATGCTGGCGCCGAGCCCATTCGCCAACTACAGCTTAAGTACAAGACGTAGAACGGCACGCGGCACTATTCACTTGCTCCGATTGGAGCACGACTCAACACAGGGGGCCCAGCATGCTGACCCTGCTCA
Organism: Pseudomonas sp. GP01-A4; assembly: GCF_058780865.1. Taxonomy (NCBI): domain Bacteria; kingdom Pseudomonadati; phylum Pseudomonadota; class Gammaproteobacteria; order Pseudomonadales; family Pseudomonadaceae; genus Pseudomonas; species Pseudomonas sp. GP01-A4. The sequence goes on along the minus strand of NZ_JBYSWF010000007.1, from coordinate 139,798 downwards.
ATCTGCTTTCCGCGGTAACCCTGCTGATCTGGGGCACGCACATCGTCCGTACCGGCATCCTGCGGGTCTACGGCTCCAACTTGCGCCAGGTCATCGGGCAGAACATGTCCAAGCGCTGGCTGGCGTTTATCGCCGGCATCCTGGTGACGGCCATGGTGCAAAGCAGCAACGCCACGGCGATGCTGGTGACTTCGTTTGTCGGCCAGGGCCTGATGGGCCTGATGCCCGCCCTGGCGACCATGCTCGGTGCCGATGTCGGTACCGCGCTGATGGCCCGGGTGCTGACCTTTGACCTGTCGTGGCTGTCGCCGCTGTTGATTTTCCTCGGGGTGATTTTCTTCCTGTCGCGCAAACAGACACGCGCCGGGCAGATGGGCCGTGTCGGGATCGGCCTCGGGCTGATCATCCTTGCGCTGCAACTGATCGTCGAAGCCGCGGGCCCGATCACCCACGCGCAGGGCGTCAAGGTCCTGTTCGCCTCGCTGACCGGCGACATCTTGCTCGATGCCCTGGTCGGCGCACTGTTCGCGATGATTTCCTACTCCAGCCTGGCCGCCGTCCTGCTGACCGCGACCCTCGCCGGTGCCGGCGTGATCGGCCTGCACGTGGCCATCGGCCTGGTGATCGGCGCCAACATCGGCAGCGGCGTGCTGGCCTTCCTCAGCACCAGCATGCAGAACGCCGCCGGGCGCCAGGTGGCCCTGGGCAGCCTGCTGTACAAGCTGATCGGCTTGCTGCTGATCATCCCGGTACTCGACCCGCTGGTCGGCTGGATGGATAACCTGGACTACAGCGCCCAAGGCATGGTGATCACCTTCCACCTGCTCTATAACGTTATTCGCTGCCTGATCTTGCTGCCCACCATCGGCCCGATGTCCCGCTTGTGCGCCTGGTTGCTCCCGGAACGCGAAGAGGTCAACGGCCTGGCCAAGCCGCGCCACCTGGACCTGGCAGCACTCGCCACCCCAAGCCTGGCACTGGCCAACGCCGCCCGCGAAACCCTGCGTCTGGGCGACCTGATCGACAACATGCTGACCTCGATGCTGGAGGTGCTGCGCGGCAAGCAAACCGCCATCACCCAGGAAATGCGCAGCCTGAGCGACGATGTCGAGGCGCTCTACAGCGCGATCAAGCTCTACCTCGCGCAAATGCCCCGGGAAGACCTCAGCGAACAGGACAGCCGACGCTGGGCCGAGATCATCGAACTGTCGATCAATCTGAAACTGGCCGGCGACCTGATCGAACGCATGCTGCGCAAGGTCCAGCAGCAAAAGACCTCCCAGCGCCGCTCATTCTCCGAAGTCGGCCTGGAAGAACTCGCGGGCCTGCAAACCCAACTGATCGCCAACCTGCGCCTGGGGCTCTCGGTGTTCCTCAGTGCCGACCCGGAAAGCGCCCGGCAACTGCTGCGGGAAAAGCGCCGCTTCCGCGCCCAGGAGCGTCGCCTGGCCCACGCCCACGTCAGCCGCTTGCAACGTAAAATCGTACAGAGCCTGGAGACCAGTTCCTTGCACCTGGAGCTGATTGCCGACATGAAGCGTCTCAACTCGCTGTTCTGCAGCAGCGCTTATGTGGTGCTGGAAACCACCGACACCGGCGCCCTCTCGGCGGACGATATTGCCGACATCACCCATTCGCCCTGAACGTACGACGGCGAGTGAAGTCAGTTAACAACGGACCTCACTCGCCAGGAAGCCTGTTATGCGTCGCCTGCTATTCGCCTGCCTGCTCATGGGTTCGGCACACACCTTTGCCTTTGACCGCCTGCAAGTCGAGGGCTACACCCTGCCCAACGGCCTGCAATTGCTGCTCAAGCCGGGCACCGAACGCGGCCACGTGGCAATCCGCCTGGTGGTGGGTGTGGGCCTGGATGACTTCAGTTGCGAAGACAAGGAACTGCCGCACCTGCTGGAGCATTTGCTGTTCAGCGGAATCGACGGTGGCGGCGAAGGTGAGCTGGAAGAACGCATGCAAGCCCTCGGCGGCGACTGGAACGCCTACACCAGCAATGCCGACACCACTTTCGTCATCGAGGCTCCGGCGCAGAACCAGCGCAAGGTGCTCGACCTGCTGCTGGCCATCATCACCCGCACCCAACTGACCGACGCCAACATCAATGCCGCCAAACAGGTGGTGGAGCGCGAAGACGGCGGCCATTACTCACACCTGCAACGGCTGCTGGACCGCCAGGACCTCGGCCACAAGGCCAGCAGTCAGCTTGCCGTCGAACTGGGGCTCAAATGCGCCGAGCGGGCCGAAGTCGAGCACCTGACCCGCGACCAGTTGGAAAAGCTGCGCAAGGCCTGGTACGCCCCCAACAACATGACCCTGATCATCGTCGGCGACCTCGACAAGCTGCTGCCGGCCTATCTCGAACGCACCTACGGCGCACTGGATCCGGTTGACCCCAGCGAACATCGCCCGTTGCCGGAGATTCAACACGCCGCCGCCGTCCGCCGCGACCTGATCCACGGCTGGGTCGGTGACAACGCCAAGCTGCACTGGTTATTCCCCGAGCCGGTGCTGGACGACCAGTACGATGAAACCTTCGACCTGCTCAAGGACTACCTGGATTGGGCGCTGTATCGTCAATTGCGCTTGCAGCACGGCTTGTCCTATGGCCCATGGAGCGAGCGCGAAGTGCTGGGCGGCGTCGGCTTCATGAGCCTCAACGCCGACCTTGAACGCGACAACCTGCCCGAAGCCGAGCACGTGCTGGAAACCCTCAGGGCCCAGTTGCTCAAGGACGGCCTCGACCCGGCCACCTTCGCCCGCCTGCAACAAGCCGCCATTGCCCGCCAGGCGTGGGCCGTTCAAGGCAACAGCGCGTTGGCCGACTATTACTGGAGTGCCTCGGGCGACTACGCCAAAGGGCATTTCAGCGACCCGGCCAAGCGCATCAAGGCTGTAAGCCTGGAGCAAGCCAACCAGGCCATGCGCGAGTTGTTCAAGCAGAACGGCTACTGGCGCATCGAGAAACCGTTGTTCAGCTACGATAGCCTCAACTGGATCGCCGCAGGCGCACTGGGGCTGATTGCGATTGTGTTACTAGGCGTGTGGCGTTATCGCAAAGGGATTGCGTAATCGGGCCCCGAGAAAACGGCTAAAACGTTATTCTGTCTGGGATTTTTCCTACAAAGACTGTGAACTGCCGAATGCCTATCCTGACCCACACCATCCAGCGCATCCTCGAGCTGATGAAGCGCTACCCAGGGGTGATTGCACTCGGCGGTTTCATCTCGGGTGTGGGCAGCTTCATCCTGGTGGATCGCCAGCAAGGCATGGCCAGCTGGATCGCGATCATCATGCTGGTGAGCTGGTTATGGCTGATGCTCGAAAACAGCCTCACCCAGCTGTTCAGCAAAGTCTTCAAACGGGAAATCCCCGAACCGCTGCTGCGCTACGCCACGCAGATGATCCATCAGGAAAGCCTGTTTTTTGTCCTGCCGTTCTTTTTTGTCACCACCACCTGGAACAGCGGCCAGTCGATCTTTACCGGCCTGCTGGGCGCGGCGGCGTTGGTCTCCATCACCGACCCGCTGTACTACAAGTGGCTGGCGCCCAAGCGCTCGCTGTTTCTCGCACTGCACACCCTGACCCTGTTTGCGGCCCTGCTGACCGCGCTGCCGATCATCCTGCACCTGACCACCGCCGAGAGTTACAAACTGGCCCTCGGCGTGGCGATGGCGCTCTCTATCCCGAGCCTGGCCGTGAGCCTGCCGCTGCGTAGCATCAAGGGCTGGGCGATGCTGTTGGGGGTTACCGCAGCGATTGGTTGCGCCGGCTGGTTCCTGCGCACTTGGGTGCCGCCCGCGACGCTGTGGATGACCGAAGTGGCCATCAGCACCCAATTGCAGGACCGCACGCCCGGCGATGACCTGAAAGAAGTCAGCGCCGCCCAACTGCGCAGCAGCGGGCTGTATGCCTACACCGCGATCAACGCGCCGCGCGGCCTGGATGAGCGGATCTACCATGTGTGGAAATTCAACGGCAAGGAAGTCGACCGCATCGCCCTGGACATCCATGGTGGGCGCAAGGAAGGCTATCGGGCCTGGACCCACAAGCAGAACTTCCCCCCCGACTCGGTAGGACGCTGGCAGGTACGGGTGCTGACCGAAGATGGCCAAGTGATCGGCGTGTTGCGCTTCAAGGTGACTGACCCCGGTCAGGGCGCTACAACGCCAGACGCGCCAAAGTAGGCAGGATCGTGCTATTACGTAGGAATTCTGGAATAGCCAAACAAGCTCGGAGCTTATGACCAGTAGCACAACGGCCGGTGCAGCCCATCTGGACACGTCCACCCAGCCTCCATTGCTGAGGATTACAGGGGATTGGACGCTTGCCCACTATGCCAACCTGAAGAAGCTGTCGGAAAAGCTCGACGGCCAGTACGACGCTGGCGCACGTATCGACCTTAACGGCCTCGGCGCCCTGGACACGGCCGGCGCCTCGCTGCTGGTGGAATTGCTCGGCCCCGAGCGCATCGAACAGTCCGCCGAACAGACCGACTGCAGCCTCTCGACCGCCGACCGCGCGTTACTGAAAACTGTCTACCGCTCTCTGAACGACTTCTGTGTGCCGGTCAAGGAACCCGAAGAAGCCGCCGGCATCATGTTGCTGGCGCGCATCGGCGGCGCGGTCTACACCGTCTGGCAAGACGGCATGAAACTGCTGGGCTTTATCGGCCTGATCCTCGAAACCTTCGCCCGTGGCGTATTCCGGCCCAAGCGCTGGCGCGTGACGCCCATGGTTGCGCATATCGAACAAACCGGCCTCGACGCGGCCCCCATCGTGGCCTTGCTGACCTTCCTGGTGGGCGCAGTGGTGGCGTTTCTCGGTGCCACGGTGCTGGCCAGTTTTGGCGCGAGCATCTTCACCGTGGACCTGGTGGCGTTCTCCTTCCTGCGGGAGTTCGGCGTGTTGCTCACCGCGATCCTGATGGCGGGCCGCACTGCCAGTGCCTTCACCGCACAGATCGGCTCGATGAAGGCCAACGAAGAGATCGATGCGATCCGCACCCTGGGCCTCGACCCGATGGAGTTGCTGGTGCTGCCCCGCGTACTGGCATTGCTGGTGGCGCTGCCGATGCTGACGTTCCTGGCAATGCTCTCGGGCATTATCGGCGGCGGTGTGGTGTGTGCCGTGGCCCTGGATATTTCGCCGGCAATGTTCCTGTCGCTGCTGCAATCGGACATTGGCGTGCAGCACTTCCTCGTCGGCATGGTCAAGGCGCCGATCTTCGCGTTCCTGATCGCGGCCATCGGCTGCCTCGAAGGTTTCAAGGTCAGCGGCAGCGCCGAGTCCGTCGGCGCCCACACCACCTCCAGTGTGGTGCAATCGATTTTCGTGGTGATCGTGCTGGATGCGGTCGCCGCACTGTTCTTCATGGAGATGGGCTGGTGAGTCGTCTGCGCCGTGCGCCCACTGAGGCGGTGATCGAAGTCCGCGGGCTGTGCAACCGCTTTGGTTCGCAAAGCGTGCACGAGAACCTCGACCTGGACTTGTACAAGGGTGAAATCCTCGCCGTCGTCGGTGGCTCCGGCAGCGGCAAGTCGGTGCTGCTGCGCAGCATCATCGGTTTGCGCCAGCCCAGCGAAGGCCAGGTGCGGGTGTTCGGGCAGAACTTGCCGAGCCTGTCGGAACACGAGCGGTCACTGGTGGAGCGGCGCTTCGGCGTGCTGTTCCAGAAGGGCGCGCTGTTTTCCTCGCTGACGGTCACCGAGAACGTTGCGTTGCCACTGATAGAGCATGCCGGCCTCAGCCGTCCCGATGCCGAGCACCTGGCGGCAGTGAAACTGGCATTGGCCGGGCTGCCGCTGTCGGCCGCCGACAAATACCCCTCGTCACTCTCCGGCGGCATGATCAAGCGCGCGGCCCTGGCCCGTGCCCTGGCGCTGGACCCGGACATCCTGTTTCTCGACGAACCCACCGCCGGCCTCGACCCGATCGGCGCCGCCGCCTTCGATCAACTGATCCTGACCCTGCGCGATGCGCTGGGCCTGAGCGTGTTCCTGGTCACCCACGACCTCGACACGCTGTACACCATCACCGACCGTGTAGCGGTGTTAGCGCAGAAAAAGGTACTGGTGGCGGATGCCATCGATGTCGTCTCGGAAACCGACGACGCCTGGATTCACGAATACTTCCATGGCCCACGGGGCCGCGCGGCATTGGATGCCGCTCAACTGCTCAACGAGGTATGACATGGAAACCCGAGCCCATCATGTGATGATCGGTCTGTTCAGCGTGATCGTCGTGGTCGGCGCCATGCTGTTTGGCCTGTGGCTGGCCAAGTCCAGCGTCGACAGCGCATTCCAGGATTACGAAGTGGTGTTCAACGAGGCGGTCAGCGGACTGTCCCAAGGCAGTGCCGTGCAGTACAGCGGGATCAAGGTGGGCGACGTCACCAGCCTGCGCCTCGACCCGAAAGACCCGCGCCGGGTGCTGGCGCGCATCCGCCTGGCCGGGCAGACGCCGATCAAGGAAGACACCCAGGCCAAGCTGGCCCTGACCGGCATTACTGGCACCTCGATCATCCAGCTCAGCGGCGGTACGCCCCAAAGCCCTGAGCTCAAGGGCAAGGACGGCAACCTGCCGGAAATCATTGCGTCGCCATCGCCGATCGCGCGACTGCTGAACAACAGCAATGACCTGATGACCAGCATCAACTTGCTGCTGCACAACGCCAATCACATGTTCTCCCGGGAGAACGTCGAGCGCCTCAGCAATACCCTGGACAACCTGCAACAGACCACCGGCGCGATTGCCGATCAGCGCGGCGACATCAAGGTGGTGATGCAGCAATTGATGCAGGTGAGCAAACAGGCCAGCGCCACCCTGGAGCAAACCACCGCGTTGATGCGCAACGCCAACGGTTTGCTCAACGACCAGGGCAAGCAGGTTTTCGGCAGTGCTGAAAAAGCCATGCAGTCCCTTCAACAGAGCACGGCCACGATCGACACCTTGCTGACCAACAACAAGGATTCCCTGAACAGCGGCATGCAGGGTCTCAACGAACTGGCGCCAGCGGTGCGCGAGCTGCGGGAAACCCTGGGTTCGTTGCGCGCCATTTCCCGCCGCCTGGAAGCCAACCCCAGCGGTTACCTGCTGGGCAGCGACAAGAACAAGGAGTTCACGCCATGAAGCGTGCGTACCAAATGATCGCCCCCGTTGCGCTGGTATTGGTCAGTGCGTGTTCCATCCTGCCGAAGGCGGATCCCTCGGACGTGTACCGGTTGCCATCGGCGCAGGCCGCCACGCAGGCCAGCCCGGTGGCCTGGTCGCTGCGGGTGGCGAAGCCGCAGACCAGCGAATTCCTCGACAGCCCGCGGATTGCCGTGGTGCCTAACGGTGACTTGATCAGCAGCTATGCGAATTCCCGCTGGAGCGATCCAGCTCCCGTGCTGTTGCGTAACCGGTTGCTGGACGGGTTCCAGCGGGATGGGCGGGTGACGTTGCTCAGTACCGATGAGACCAATCTGCAGGCGGACTTTGAGTTGGGCGGGCAGCTGCAGGCGTTTCAGAGTGAGTATCGCGGCAGCGCAGTTGAAGTGGTGATACGGCTGGACGCACGGTTGGTGCGCGGCAGTGATCAACGGATTATTGCCAGCAAGCGGTTCGAGGTGAGGCAGCCGGTGGGGGATACCAAGGTGCCGGCGGTGGTGGCCGGGTTTGGTCAGGCTGGGGATGTGCTGAACAGGCAGCTGGTGGATTGGGCCGTCGGCCTGGGAAGCCGCGCTTTTGTGGCGAGGGAGCTTGCTCCCGTTGGGCTGCGCAGCAGCCCCAAAACCAGTCAATGAGCTTTGACTGACACACCTGCGATAACTGACTGGGGCCGCTTCGCGGCCCAACGGGAGCAAGCTCCCTCGCAACAGGAATTCAGGTCTTAGCCGAAGAACCAGTAGCACACCGCAATCGCCGCCACCACACCAGCAAACTCCGCCAACAACGCACACCCCACCGCATGCCGTGCCCGCTGGATTCCCACCGAGCCAAAGTACACCGCCAACACATAGAACGTGGTCTCGGTGCTGCCCTGAATCGTCGCCGCCACCAGCGCCGGGAAGCTGTCCACGCCCTGGGTCTGCATGGTCTCAATCAACATCGCCCGCGCCGCACTGCCGGAGAACGGCTTGACCATCGCGGTCGGCAGCGCATCGACAAAGCGCGTGTCCATGCCGGTCCAGGCCACCACGTGGCGAATGCCTTCCAGGCCGAAATCCAGCGCGCCGGACGCCCGCAACACGCCCACTGCACACAGCATCGCCACCAGGTACGGCAGCAGGTTCTTGGCAACGTCGAAGCCCTCTTTGGCACCTTCGACAAACGCCTCGTAGACCTTGACCTTGCGCAGCGCGCCGATCACCAGGAACAACATGATCAGCCCGAACAGCGTGAGGTTGCCGAGGATCGACGACAGCCCCGCCAGCGCAGTGGCTGAGAGCGTCGCCAGCAAGGCCATGAAGCCACCCAGTACCAGCGCACCCGGAATCAGATACGCCAGCACCACCGGGTCCCACAGCCGCAGGCGTTGCATCACCGCCACCGACAACAGACCCACCAGGGTCGAGGCGCTGGTGGCCAGCAGGATCGGCAGGAACACCAGCGTCGGGTCCGCCGCACCTTGCTGGGCGCGGTACATGAAGATGGTGACCGGCAGCAGGGTCAGGGAAGACGCGTTGAGTACCAGGAACAGGATCTGCGCGTTGCTGGCGGTATTGGGGATAGGGTTGAGCTCTTGCAGCGCCTTCATGGCCTTGAGGCCGATGGGCGTAGCGGCGTTATCGAGGCCCAGTCCGTTGGCGGCGAAGTTGAGCGTGATCAAGCCGATGGCCGGGTGACCGGCAGGCACTTCCGGCATCAGGCGCCGGAACAGTGGCCCCAGGGCCTTGGCCAGCCAGTCGACGATCCCGGCTTTCTCGGCGATACGCAGGAAGCCCAGCCACAAGGTCAGGGTGCCGAACAGCAACACCATCACCTCGACCGACAGCTTGGCCATGGCGAAAATGCTTTCCACCATGGCCGCAAAGATCCCGGCATTCCCGCCGATCAGCCATTGCGCCAGCGCAGACACCATCGCCACGATAAAGAAGCCAAGCCACAGGCCATTGAGCATCAGTTGAATCCCCCGAAAGATGGGGCGAATGATAGCGGGGCTGGCAGAAACGACAAACCCCGGATTTTCCGGGGTTTGTGTAGGAGCCAGTTATGGCGGTCAGCCGCGAGTGGTCTCGCCGGCCGGCAGCACTTGCTTGGTGCGCCAGTGCGGCAGGGAGTTCCAGTAGCGCTCGCCCTTGGCATCGTCGTACATGCCTTCCCAGCGGGAGATGACCAGTACGGCCAGGGCGTTACCGATCACGTTCAGTGCGGTACGGGCCATGTCCATGATGCGGTCGACACCGGCGATGAACGCCAGGCCTTCCAGCGGAATGCCCACGCTGCCCAGGGTCGCCAGCAGCACCACGAAGGACACGCCCGGCACGCCGGCGATGCCTTTGGAGGTGACCATCAGGGTCAGCACCAGCATCAGTTGCTGGCCAATCGACAGGTCGATGCCATACAGCTGGGCGATGAAGATCGCCGCGATGCTCTGGTACAGGGTCGAACCGTCGAGGTTGAACGAGTAGCCGGTCGGTACCACGAAGCTGCAGATCGCCTTCGGCGCGCCGTAGGCTTCCATCTTCTCGATCACACGCGGCAGCACGGTTTCAGAGCTGGCAGTGGAGTAGGCCAGCACCAGCTCATCCTTGAAGATGCGCATCAGCTTGATCACCGAGAAACCGAACAGGCGGGCGATCAGGCCCAGCACCACAAAAGCAAAGAACAGGATGGCGACGTAAACCAGAATCACCAGCTTGGCCAGCGGCAGCAGCGAGGCGAAACCGAAGTTGGCGACGGTCACCGCGATCAGGGCAAATACACCGATCGGGGCGTATTTCATGATCATGTGGGTGACTTTGAACATGCTCTCGGACACGCCCTGGAACATGGTCACCAGGGGCTCGCGCAATTCAGGCTTGAGGCTCGACAAGCCGAGGCCGAACAACACCGAGAAGAAGATGATCGGCAGCATGTCGCCACGGGCCACGGCGGCGAAGATGTTCGACGGGATCAGGTTGAGGATCGTCTCGATGAACGCGTGCTCGTGCTGGACCTCGGCGGCAGTGGCCGTGTATTTGGAAATGTCGACGGTACCCAGGGTACTCATGTCGATGCCGGTACCCGGATGGAACAGGTTGGCCAGCAACAGGCCGACCACAATGGCAATGGTGGTGACCACTTCGAAGTAAAGGATGGTTTTAACGCCGATCCGGCCGAGCTTTTTCGCATCGCCAACACCGGCGATTCCGACAATCAGCGACGAAATCACGATCGGGATAACGATCATCTTGATCAGGCGGATAAAGATATCGCCAGCGGGCTGCAACACGTTGCTGATCCACCAGGCCTTTTCAGCACTGAAATGGTTAAGCACCGCACCGATTGCAATCCCCAGCACCAGACCGATGAGGATCTGCCAGGCGAGGCTTAGCTTTGCCTTCTTCATGTCATTACCCTTACTTCAAGTGGACTCAGGCAGATGCGCCAGCAGCTGGAACGCTCGAGAGCGAAAAAGTGTGTGCATCTGCCCCCGTAGAAGGTCACCGCAGTTGGCCGATATGGCTCACTGGCAGGCGAAAAAAGGCGCAACTATTCCGATGCAAGGAGGCGACGTCTAATGCCGTAAACGCCTACCCTATGCCGAATCGGCATGAGTTTTTTTGAGTTTTTCTGTCTGAACGGTCAGTTCGAATACGACATTTCGGCAGGCATAAATGCCGCGAACCGGCCATTTCAGGCTCGCGCAGGGTTTTTTGAAAATCTACGGTCGCGGTTGAAAACCCCTGAAAATTCCTACGCATACCATCGAAAAACTCGTCTGGCAGGAGACAAACTTTCTCGATAGATGGTCACGCGGAAACACCAAGAAATGGTTGGGCGGACGCAAAAAGGAGAATTGCCGCTATGGGCGGCATGACAGAAGCGGGCATAGGAGCCGCAAGCCCGTCGCAAGTTCCACAAACCATCGGCTTGGGAACTTGCGTCGCAGCTTTTCACCTGACCCGGCCCTTGCGCAGGCACTCCCTGTCCCCGTAGGTCACGCCGATCCAAACGATCAGAGCAACCCGGCCCCCTGGTCATGCACCACCCTTGTCGGGCGATGCAAACAGAAAGAAGCACGGCGCTTCTTTCTATGGACGTTAAGCCGGTAGACGACAGCGTCGTCAGACCGAACCTAGTACCAATTCGGATCTTTCTTGAGCTGTTCCATCAGCAGCTTTTGCATGCCTTCGTCCGGCTTGCCAAGAAAACGGTAGTCGGCGTGCCGCGTTGGCGATTTGTCCGCGGGCAAGCCCGCCGGGACTTCTACCAACATCGCGTAAGCATCTTCCTTGTCGAAGCTGAAAGCGACGATCAGGCGCTTGTTCAGGCATGTGTCTGCGGTTTCACAGAGCGGCCCGACCAAGTACTTGTCACCATCCTCTTCAACGGCATTCATCTGTTCAGCGCTACCCGACAGGTTCATCACCCATTCAGGCAGGCGCTCTTCCTTCTTGACCACGCTCTGCCAGGTCTCGCGGTACTGCGGGTCCGCACTCAGCAGTTCGTTGGCTCGGGACTGGCCATCATTGGCAGCCAGCACCAAGCCGCTGCCGCCCAACAACAGGGCGGCAGCCAGGACTTTAAGGGACGAGTTGAACATGCTTAGCCTCGACCACGACGGCCAAAGAAGAAGGAAGCGATGAACATCACCAGGAAGACCACAAACAGAATCTTGGCGATACCCGTGGCGGTGCCCGCGATACCACCGAAGCCCAGGACTGCAGCCACAATGGCGATGATCAGAAATGTGATTGCCCAACTCAACATGGTGATTCTCCTTACGCTTCTTTTAGGGGTAACAGCGGTAGTGCCTGCGGTCGCTCGATTCGAGGACCGTGTATTGCCTAGAACACCCAGCGTTCCTGCGATGGCAGGTCGCCGAGGGTGGAGTCCTGTTCAACCGCCGCCAATTGCGGGGTTGTCACATCGGCGGCAGTGCTGCCGACGGAGCGGAAATGGGTCTGGGTCATCATCGGACGTTCAAACTGCACGACTTGTTGCTGACTCTGCTGCCAATGCGCCAATTGCTGACCGCCAATCAAGGTCACCATCAGGGCCAGGCTGGCAAACAGCCCTTGTTGCAGGCGCAGTGGCGATACACGCAGTTGGGTCAGGCTTTGGCGAGTCATGCTGTATCTCTCCCGCATTCTGATTATTCGTAGATGAAACTCGTATGAGGTGTATTGCAGCCTGCGTGCCAGTTTTTTAACAAAATAAAACCCAATAAAATCAATAAGTTAAAAACAAAAGCGCTTTGACACCACGAGCATCCTGCACGATGCCCCTATCCTTGCCGTGCGAAATGCACGATGGTCACTGGTCGGATCAAGGGATAGGAAGGCAACGTTCGACTGCCGAAGTGGCAAGAGGGAGACAAAAACGCCTCTTGTGGGAGTCTTTGTAAGAAGAAGCGCAGATAGCTGCGCGGTGACGGCTTTAATCAATCAGAATAAACCATGCAACTTGCCCGATTATTCCGGGACTAAACAACATCATTCATTCTTAAGGGAGCGCGGGACAGATGGAATCAGCCAAGGAACTTCAAGGCCGCATTCTTTTAGTGGATGACGAATCCGCGATCCTTCGCACCTTCCGTTACTGCCTGGAAGATGAAGGCTACACCGTAGCCACCGCCAACAGCGCCGCCCAGGCCGATGCCTTGTTGCAACGCCAGGTGTTTGACCTGTGCTTCCTGGACCTGCGCCTGGGCGAAGACAACGGCCTGGACGTACTGGCGCAAATGCGTATCCAGGCGCCGTGGATGCGCGTGGTGATCGTCACGGCCCACTCGGCCGTCGACACCGCCGTGGATGCGATTCAGGCCGGCGCGGCCGACTACCTGGTAAAGCCTTGCAGCCCCGATCAATTGCGCCTGGCCACGGCCAAACAGCTGGAAGTGCGCCAGCTGTCGGCACGCCTGGAAGCCCTGGAAGGCGCAGTGCGCCAACCCAAGGACGGCCTCGACTCCCATAGCCCGGCGATGATGGTGGTGCTGGAAACCGCACGCCAGGTGGCGGGCACTGATGCCAACATCCTGATTCTCGGCGAGTCCGGCACCGGTAAAGGTGAACTGGCCCGGGCGATCCACGGTTGGAGCAAACGCGCGAAAAAATCCTGTGTCACCATCAACTGCCCGTCCCTGACGGCGGAACTGATGGAAAGCGAGTTGTTCGGTCATAGCCGTGGTGCGTTTACCGGCGCCAGCGAAAGCACCCTGGGCCGCGTCAACCAGGCCGATGGCGGCACCTTGTTTCTCGACGAGATCGGCGACTTTCCGCTTACTTTACAACCCAAGTTGCTGCGCTTTATCCAGGACAAGGAATACGAGCGCGTCGGCGACCCGGTGACTCGCCGTGCCGATGTGCGAATCCTCGCCGCTACCAACCTGAACCTGGAAGACATGGTTCGCGATGGTCGTTTCCGCGAAGACCTGCTGTATCGCCTGAATGTCATCACCTTGCACCTGCCGCCCCTGCGCGAACGCAGCGAAGACATCCTGACCCTGGCCGACCGCTTCCTGGCGCGTTTCGTGAAGGAATATGCGCGGCCGGCGCGCGGCTTCAGCGATGAAGCCCGTGAGGCACTGCTCAACTACCGCTGGCCGGGGAACATCCGCGAGCTGCGCAACGTGGTTGAGCGGGCCAGCATCATCTGCCCGCAGGAAAAAGTTGAGATCAGCCACCTCGGCATGGCCGAGCAGCCGACCAACAATGCCCCGCGTATCGGTGCGGCGTTGAGCCTGGATGAACTGGAAAAGGCGCATATCGGTGCCGTGCTGGCCACCAGCGACACCCTGGACCAGGCGGCCCGAACCCTTGGCATTGATGCGTCGACGCTGTACCGCAAACGCAAACAATACAACCTGTGAGCTGTAACCTATGAAGCTTGCGATGACCCTGCGCACTCGGTTGTTCCTGAGTATTTCCGCGCTGATCACCGTCGCCCTGTTGGGGTTGCTGCTGGGGTTGGTGAGCGTCATGCAAATGGCCAAGACCCAGGAATCGTTGATTCGCAGCAACTTCATCACATTGGACCTGGGGCTCAAGCTTCGGCAGACCCTCGGCGACCAGTTGATGATCATGCTCAATGAACAGCCGAATACCGCTGCGCTGGAAGACTCCAAGCAACGCTATTTCGCCCTGTTGCAGCAAGGTATCGACCACGAACAAAAGGACGCGGTAACCAGCGGTTTTACCCAGGCCAAGACCAATTACCTGAGCTTTCTCGAGGCGTTCGATGAAAAGGAGAATGCTCCGCCGCAACTGCGCAACAACGACGAGCTGACCAAACGCTTCAACATCCTGCGCAACGGCCTGATCGCCGAGCACAAGAAAGCCCTGGATAACATCAACGATACCGAACACAAGTCCCGTGAACGTGCGCTGCTGATTGCCGGCCTGCTGGGCCTGGTCGGCCTGGCGGTGCTGATCATCGGTTTCGTTACCGCCCACGGTATCGCCCGACGCTTCGGCGGGCCGATCGAAGCGCTGGCCAAGGCCGCCGACAAGATCGGCCAGGGCAACTTCGAAGTCACGCTGCCCATTTCATCCGCAGCGGAAATGAACCTGCTGACCCGACGCTTCGGCATCATGGCCGAGGCGTTGCGCCAGCATCAGGCAACCAATGTCGATGAGCTGCTGGCCGGGCAACAACGCCTGCAGGCGGTGCTCGACAGCATCGACGACGGCCTGCTGATGATCGACCGCCAGGGTCGCCTGGAACACCTTAACCCGGTGGCACAACGTCAACTCGGCTGGGACGAGAATCGCCTGGGCCAAGGCCTTGGCGACGCCCTGGGCCGCCCGGAACTGGATGAACAGCTGCAACTGGTACTGCGCGGCGGCAACCTGGAGCGCGCACCTGAAGACCTGGAAGTAGAGGTTGAGGGTGAGCTGCGCCTGCTGACGTACAGCCTGACGCCGGTCAGCCATACCCAGGGGCACATTCTGGGCGCGGTGATGGTGCTGCATGACGTTACCGAGCAGCGTGCCTTTGAACGAGTGCGCAGTGAGTTTGTATTGCGCGCGTCCCATGAATTACGCACGCCGGTGACGGGCATGCACATGGCCTTCGGCTTGTTCCGGGAACGGGCGAAGTTTCCTGCGGAGTCGCGCGAAGCGGACCTGCTGGATACGGTCAACGAGGAAATGCAGCGCCTGATGCAGTTGATCAACGACTTGCTCAACTTCTCGCGCTACCAGAATGGCTTGCAGAAACTCACCCTGGGCCCGTGTGACATCAGCGACCTGCTCGAACATGCCCGCGCCCGCTTCGCGGAGCAGGCGAATGCGCAGAACATCGAGCTGCTGGTTGAGGAACAATCCCCGCTACCGAGGTTGCATGCCGATCGAGCGCAGCTGGAAAGGGTGCTCGACAATTTGCTGGGCAATGCCCTGCGGCACACAGCCGACGGTGGGCAGATCCGCTTGCAGGCGCGTCGTCATGGCGAACGGGTGATTGTCAGCGTTGAAGACAACGGTGAAGGCATTGCCTACGGCCAGCAGGGACGAATCTTCGAACCGTTTGTGCAGGTAGGCCGCAAGAAAGGCGGCGCCGGGCTGGGCCTGGCGCTGTGCAAGGAGATCGTGCAATTGCACGGTGGCCGCATGGGGGTGTATTCGCGGCCGGGGCAGGGGACGCAGTTCTACATGGCGTTGCCCCTGTAGGACCAACGCGCCAACCGTTATTGGTGATTCAACGCCCGCAGGATCGCAGCACTTTCGGCATCCGGTGTCCCGTCAAAAAGCGACGCCCGGAAATGCATCTGGAACGCGGCCACCACATGCCGCGTCGCCACATCCAGCTCGCCCGTCTGCGGCGTCGGATAGCCCAGCTTCGCCAACTCTTCCTGGAACCAGGTAATGCTCGGCAGATCGGCTGCGTACTGCACCTGGTAACGGGCCACCGCCTTGGCGTCCGGCCACATGCCCAGCCCTTCATCCGCCAGGCGCTTCCAGGGGAACAACGGCCCCGGGTCCAGCTTGCGCAGCGGGGCAATGTCGCTATGGCCGATGATGTTTCGCGGGTCGATGCCGTTGCGTTTGCTGATGTCCTTGAGCAGCACCACCAGCGACTGCACCTGCGCTTCGGAATAGGGATACCAGACGCGGCCCGTCGGCAAATCCCGATAACCCGGGTTCACGATCTCGATCCCGATGGAGCTGGAGTTGAGCCAGGTGCGGCCCATCCATTCACTTTCTCCGGCATGCCAGGCGCGCTGGCTTTCATCCACGAGCTTATAGATGGTGGCCGAGGCGTCATCACCGATCAGGTAATGACTGCTGACCTGGCCATGGGTCAACAGCGCCAGGGAGCGCTCAAGGGACGCCGAGGTGTAGTGCACGACGACAAACTGCACACGATTGTCGTGGTTCACCGACGGATGACTGGTGTCCAGGCGAGGGCCGCTCGCGCAACCGGCGAGCAGGAGAAACAGAAAGGCAGAACACAGAAGTTTCATGGCAGCAAATAGTACGCTTAAGACGATAATGCAACAGTGTAACGTACCGTTTGCTGCCAGGCGGCCAAATGCGATGTTTTAAACAAAATGGAACATTTCCGGTCAGGCCGCCTGCACCTGGTTACGCCCCGCCGCCTTGGCACGATATAACGCCTCGTCAGCGCGCTTGAGCGCCAGGTCACTGCGTTCTCCCGGCTGAAACTGTGCCATGCCCATGGACACCGTAATCGTCACAGGCTCGCCCTTGAAGTGAAACGGGCAGGCTTGGATGGCTGCACGCAGGGTTTCGCCCACCGCCAACGCATCGGACAGCGACGAGTTGGGCATCAGCAGCACAAACTCTTCACCGCCAAAACGCGCGATGAAGTCGTTCGGCCGCAGGCGTTTGCGAAGCACCGTGGCGATGATCTTCAGCACCTTGTCGCCCGCCAGATGACCATAGCCGTCGTTGATGCGCTTGAAGTGATCGAGGTCCAGCATCGCCAGTGACAGGTTGTTTCCACGCTGGTGCCAGGCGTTGACCTCCTGCTCCAGGCGCTCGCTCCAGGCAGCGCGGTTGGGTAGTCCGGTGAGCGGATCGATCAGGGCTTTTTGCCGCTGAACCTCAAGGTGTTCACGGTAGCCCTGAGCCTCTTGCTCCATATTGGCGACCCGTTCGGCCAGGCCCTTGAGCCGTGCAGCCACTTCCTGTTCGCGCTGGTCACGCTGGTGGCGGTGTTCATCCATGGTGCCCAGCAACCCTTCGAGATGGCTCTCCAGCACGTGCTTGAGGCTGTCGAGGTCCGCGGCGTCCTGCATGCTGGTTTGCAAACCATCCACTTGTTCGCGGATCTGGGTATCCAGTTCCCTGGCCGCCGAGCGGCTGTCGGCGTGGCCGTCACTGGCGACCTGCAGGTGCCCCTGGAACGCCTCGAGACGATCGTTGAGTTGCTTGAGGTAGGCTTCAAACTCGTGCTGGCCGCTGTCGGTGATCGCCAGCATCAACACCGCCAGGTCATCGAGGATCGGCAGCAATTCGTACCAGTTCAATCCGTGGGCCAGGCGTTCACGCATGGCTTCGGCCTGGGGCCGATGGCGCTCGGGCAGCGAGAGGTCTTCCAGTAAGCCGAGCAGGGTATCTTCGATGTGCTTGGCCACCGAACTGTAAGACGGCTCGGGGGTGTCGGGCAGGGCGTAGGCTTGATCCGCTTGCAGCTCGTCTGGGTTCAGCTCTGCCTGCTCGGGCGATTCTTGCGGTTCATCGGCCAGGACCGGGGGCAGGGAAAGACTGCCGATCTCTGTCCGCTCCGGCTCACGGGCCTGCACCTCTGGCACCTCGACCATGGCGGCAAGAGCGCTCTCGAGCTCAACCTCCGCTTCGATCGGTTGCTCGGGTTCTGGCGTTTCGATAATCGTAGCGGGTGCCTCGACGACAGGCGCTGTGACCGCGACGGCCGGAACAACAGGCACTGCTTCGCTGACAGCGTCGGTAGCCTCTACTGGCGATACCGGCTCAGGGGGCGACCCGATGGGGGCCGGGACCTTCGGCTGCGGTGCAAAAGCCCGCAGCGCCTGGGCCAGTTCTGCCGATTGCGCCGGCGCTTCAACTTCACCCACCGGGCTGGGCTTTGGCGCAGCAGGCGCCGGAGAAGCCGGGCGGGATGGCGTGGGCGCTTCAACCTCCGGCGTGTCGATTGCGTCCTTGGTGCCAAACAGACGCTGCAACAGCCCCGGGCTCGAACGGCTGGTTTCGCCCTCCGGCTCCAGGTTACTCAACGCCTGCCCCTGGAGGCCGCTCAGCTCACTCAGCAACAGCGGGATCTCCCGCGCCTGGCCAACCCGACCGTCCAGCTGCTTGGCGAAAGCCTTCAGCGGGCGACTCACGTCCCGTGGCAAGGGCAGTTTCTGCAACTGAGTGACCAGGGCCGTCAACGCGCTGCCGATCTGGTCAACCCGGGTTTCGCGGCGCTGCTCCGAATCCAGCACGGCCTTTTCCAGGCGCGGCAGCAATGCAGCGAGGGCGGCGTCCATGTCGTCGGTGCGCACCACATCGCGCATTTCCTTCATGCATTGGTCAACCGCCCGGTCGGTCCCTTCTGCCGCCAGGGTGCTGCGCACCAGCCCACGGCGCAGCAGGTCGAGGCGGGCGGCCCAGCGACGCTCGAGCTTTTCTTGTTGCTCGACGCTTTTAAGGTATTTCTCTTTCCAACGCTGGGCGTCGTCGCTCATGCAAGGGGTCCGCGAGGGCCGGGGCTCAACGCGGGCAATGCATCAGCCGTGAGCGAACCCGGCAGACGAATCTCTACCGCGACGGGCAGGTGATCGGAGATGGGCTGCGCCAGTACCTGCACACTTTCGAGTGTCAGGGTCGGGCTGAGCAGGATGTGATCAAGACAACGCTGCGGACGCCAGCTGGGAAACGTGGCTTCGACTTGCGGCGCCAGCAACCCAAGGTCGCGCAACGGGGAATTCTGTAGCAGGTCTGTGGCATGGGTGTTCATGTCACCCATCAGCACCTGATGTTTGTAGCCGCCAATCAACTCACGGATGTAGGCCAACTGCATGGTTCGGGTTCGAGCGCCCAATGCGAGGTGCATCATCACCACGACCAATGCTTCCGGCCCTTCGCCGAACCGTACGAGAATTGCACCGCGGCCTTTCGGGCCAGGCAACGGGTGGTCCTCGATCGCCCACGGTTTCAGACGGCTGAGCACACCATTGCTGTGCTGGCCGAGTTTGCCGAGGTTGCGATTGAGTTGTTGATACCAGTAGGGAAAGGCACCGAGCTGGGCAAGGTGCTCGACCTGGTTGATGTAGCCGGAACGCAGGCTGCCACCATCGGCCTCCTGCAGGGCTACCAGGTCGAAGTCACCCAGCAGGTCGCCGATCTTTTGCAGATTGCCGGCACGCCCATTGTGGGGCAGCAGGTGCTGCCAGCCACGGGTCAGGTAATGCCGGTATTTCTCGGTACTGATACCCACCTGGATATTGAAACTGAGCAGGCGCAACCGACTGTCAGCCGGCAGGCCCGTGGATTCCAGGTGATGTTCGTTGACCTTCGGGTCATGCAGGCCAACGACACGTTCAGTACCCCAGCGACGCATGACGGGCCCCTTACTTGGCTGCGCGCTCTTTGGCGATCAATTGGTCGGCCACGTTCAGCGCCTGCTCTTCGCCGCCGGCACTGCCGATGTCAAAGCGGTATTTGCCGTTGACGATCAGCGTCGGTACGCCTTGCACGCCGTATTTCTGGGCCAGTTCCTTGTATTGGGCCATCTTGCCCTTCACAGCGAACGAGTTGAATGTCTCCAGGAACTTGGTTTTGTCGACGCCTTGAGTGGCGACGAAATCGGCCATGTCTTCAGGCTTCACAAGGCGCTTGCCTTCTTTCTGGATGGCATTGAACACAGCCGCGTGAACCTTGTGTTCTACACCCATGGTGTCCAGGGTAATGAACAGCTGGCCGTGGGCGTCCCATGGGCCGCCGAACAGGGCAGGAATACGTTTGAAGTTCACGTCCTGAGGCAGCTTATCGACCCACGGATTGATGACTGGCTCAAAAGCGTAGCAATGCGGGCAGCCATACCAGAACAGCTCCACCACTTCGATCTTGCCCGGTACGGAAACCGGCACAGGATTGGCCAGCTCAACGTAGGTTTTACCGGCTTCAAGCGGCACATTATCGGCAGCTTGTGCGGTCATGCCGAAAAGGCTGGCAGTGACGAGAGCGGCGCTGAGGATCAGATTACGCATGCTTTACTCCTGGACAAATAAAGTCGCCTCACGCGACCTTTGTTGTGACAGGTCTACGCGGGCATGAGTTCGTTAGTGTAACGGCACCGGCCACAAAAAAGGGCGGCCTGGGCCACCCTTTTTATGCTTGCATCGACGGATTAATCGAGCGTTAACGTAGCCGGGGCACTTAGTGCAGGCCCTGGATGTATTGGGACACGGCTTCGATGTCCTTGTTGCTGAGTTTCGCGGCGATGCTCTGCATGATCTTGGTATCGCCGTCGTTGGTGCGATTGCCTTCGCGGAAGTCTGTCAGCTGTTTGCCGATGTACTGGGCATGCTGCCCGCTCAAGTGCGGGAAGCCCGCAGCAGCAAGGCCTGCGCCGTTAGGCGAGTGGCAACCGATGCAGGAAGGCATGCCTTTTTCCAGGTTGCCGCCGCGGAACAATTCTTCACCGCGGGTCACCAGTTTCGCATCAGCAGCTCCCACACTGCCTTTCTGGCTGGCAAAATACGCCGCGATATCCGCCAGGTCCTGATCGCTGAGGTTGGTCAACAAGCCGGTCATTTCCAGGACCGTACGCTTGCCGTCCTTGATGTCGTGCATCTGCTTGGTCAGGTAACGCTCACCCTGGCCGGCCAGTTTTGGAAAGTTAGGCGCCGGGCTATTACCGTCCGGTCCATGGCAAGCACCACATACGGCGGCTTTCGCCTGGCCAGCAGTGGCGTCGCCTGCGGCATGGGCAACACCGGTGATGCCCAGGGTCAACAGCAGACTCACGATCAGTTTGTTCATCAGCTAATCCAACTACGGCTAAGGGTTAAAGAGTTATGGACCGGGTTCACTCACCATCAACTGAATGACGGCATGGTAATCCTCGGTACTGCAGTCCATGCACAAACCACGCGGCGGCATCGCCTTGAAACCCTGGGTCACGTGTTGCACCAGCGTGTCCATACCTTGAGCCAATCTTGGCTTCCAGGCTGCCTGGTCACCCCGTCCAGGGGCGTTGGGCAGCTGTCCGGCATGGCAGGCCCCGCAAAAGCGGTTGTACACAGCCTCCGGTTCCTGTGTAGCCTGCGCACTGTAAAGTGGCATCAAGAAACCGAAGGCCAGCAGCCACTTGGTCATACATCGACCTTTTCAGGGTTTGAGAGCGTTTTGCGTTCTAATGCGCAATAAAGGTCTATCGCTCCCGTGAACTTCATCCTTCGCTGGGACAAAGCACACACAAAATCTGCGGCATTATATACTGGCGCTACTGAAACGGAAACGACACCGCTTGCCGCACCTATTCCCGGCACCGCCCACATCGGAAAACTCATGCAACTCAAGAATCCCATCCTCGGCCTGTGCCAACAGTCCACCTTCATGCTCAGCGCCGCCAAAGTCGACCAATGCCCCGATGACGAAGGCTTCGAAGTCGCATTCGCCGGCCGTTCCAACGCCGGCAAATCCAGCGCGCTGAACACCCTGACCCACGCCAGCCTGGCCCGCACCTCGAAAACCCCGGGGCGCACACAGCTCCTCAACTTCTTCAAGCTAGACGATGATCGGCGTCTGGTCGACCTGCCGGGCTACGGTTATGCAAAAGTACCTATCCCGCTGAAGCTGCACTGGCAGCGTCACCTCGAAGCGTATCTGGGTGGCCGGGAGAGTTTGAAGGGTTTGATTCTGATGATGGACATCCGTCATCCAATGACCGACTTCGACCTGTTGATGCTCGATTGGGCCGTCGCCAGCGGCATGCCGATGCACGTCTTGCTGACCAAGGCCGACAAATTGACCTACGGCGCAGCGAAAAACACCCTGCTCAAAGTGCAGGCAGAAATCCGTAAGGGTTGGGGTGATGCGGTGACTATCCAGTTGTTCTCGGCGCCAAAACGCATGGGCCTGGAAGATGCCTACACTGTATTGGCAGGTTGGATGGAACTGGCTGACAAGGGTTCGGAAGCCGCCGAGTAAAAACTCGGGGCAAAAAAAACCCCGGACTTCGTATGGGGAGGGGAAGTTCGGGGTCCAAGTTCCGGACCGCTAGGGCGGGGTCCAGATATCTGCCAACACTTAACACAACATAGGAGCATTGAAGGGCTTCACCACCCATTCAGTAACTCTGAGTAGCAATTCACGGGTTAAGTTCCGGCACGTTCAAAAAACTATTGGAAATAACCCGCCGCGTTTTCCGATCTAAAGCGCTGCCGCGGCATGATGCCGCGGCCCAGGCCCCAGGCTTAGTGCGCTTCGTCCCAGTTGTCGCCCACGCCGACGTCTACCACCAGCGGCACATCCAGCTTTGCCGCCTCGCTCATGTGTTCACGAATCCTCGCGCTGACTTCAGCCACCAGGTCCTCACGCACCTCCAGCACCAATTCATCGTGCACCTGAAGGATGACCTTGGCGTCCAGGCCCGAGTCCGTCAGCCAGTTGTCGACCTTGACCATGGCCTTCTTGATGATATCGGCCGCAGTGCCCTGCATCGGCGCGTTGATTGCCGTACGCTCGGCGCCAGCACGCTCCTGAGGCTTGTTGGAATTGATCTCCGGCAGGTACAGGCGGCGCCCGAACAGGGTTTCCACATAACCCTGATCAGCCGCCTGGGCACGGGTGCGCTCCATGTACTCGCGCACCCCCGGGTAACGGGCGAAGTACACATCGATGTAAGCCTTGGCAGTCTTGGTGTCGACGCCGATGTCCTTGCCCAGCTTTTGGGCGCCCATGCCGTAGATCAGGCCAAAGTTGATCGCCTTGGCACTGCGACGCTGATTGGACGTGACCTCGGTCAACTCAACCTTGAACACTTCGGCCGCCGTGGCGGTGTGCACGTCCAGGTCGTCGCGGAACGCATTCAGCAAGCCTTCGTCCTTGGACAAATGCGCCATGATGCGCAGCTCGATCTGCGAGTAGTCCGCCGCCAGCAGCTTGTAGCCCTTGGGCGCGACAAATGCCTGGCGGATACGCCGGCCTTCAGCGGTACGCACCGGAATGTTCTGCAGGTTTGGATCGCTGGAGGACAGGCGCCCGGTTGCTGCTACGGCCTGGTGATAGGAGGTGTGCACGCGACCGGTGCGCGGATTGATCTGCTCCGGCAAACGGTCGGTGTAGGTGCTTTTCAACTTGCTCATGCTGCGGTACTGCATCAGCACTTTCGGCAGTGGGTAGTCATCTTCAGCCAATTTGGCCAAGACTTCCTCGGCCGTCGAGGCCTGGCCCTTGCCGGTCTTCTTCAACACCGGCAGCCCGAGTTTCTCGTAGAGAATCGCACCCAACTGCTTGGGCGAGCCCAGGTTGAATTCCTCGCCGGCGATTTCATACGCCTGGCGCTCGAGGTCTACCATCTTGTTGCCCAGCTCGATGCTCTGGATGCCCAGCAAGGCGGCATCCACCAGGGCGCCCTGACGCTCAATGCGCGCCAGCACGGGCACCAGCGGCATCTCGATGTCGGACAATACGCTGGCCAGGGAAGGAATAGCGGCAAGCTGCTTGTGCAGTTCCTGGTGCAAACGCAGGGTCACATCCGCGTCTTCCGCCGCGTAAGGGCCGGCTTGCTCCAGGGCAATCTGGTCAAAGGTCAGCTGCTTGGCGCCTTTGCCGGCGATGTCCTGGAAGCTGACGGTGTCGTGGTCCAGGTACTTCTTCGCCAGGCTGTCCATGTCGTGGCGCGTCGCCACGGAGTTCAGCACATAAGATTCAAGCATGGTGTCGAAGGCAATGCCGCGTACAGTGATGCCGTGTGCCGGGTCACCACCGATGGCGCAGTTGGCCAGGATGTTCATGTCGAACTTGGCGTGCTGGCCGACCTTGAGTTTTTCCGGGTCTTCGAGCAACGGCTTCAGGGCCAGCAGCACGGTGTCCCGATCCAGCTGTTCCGGCGCGCCGATGTAGGAGTGGGTCAGCGGAATGTAGGCTGCTTCATGGGCCTGCACGGCAAACGACACACCCACCAGTTGCGCTTTCTGGGCGTCGATCCCGGTGGTCTCGGTATCGAAGGCGAACAGCTTGGCGTCGTTGAGCTTCTTCAGCCAGACATCGAACTGGGCCTGGGTGAGGATGGTTTCGTACACCGGCTCCACAGAAACCGGCGCGACCACCTCAACCGCTTCCTCGGCGACCGCGGCCGAAGGAGCAGCGCTCAACTCGACGCGCTTGGCATCGCGTTGAATCTCGTCAATCCAGCTCTTGAACTCCAGCAGCGTATACAGCTCCAGCAGCTTCTCGCGATCCGGCTCGATCAGGTGCAAATCATCCAGGCCCACGTCCAGCGGCACGTCGATCTTGATCGTCGCCAGCTCGTAGGACAGGAACGCACTCGCCTTATGCTCTTCCAGTTTGGCAACCAGGGTCTTGGCACCACGAATCGGCAAGGTCGGCACGATATCGAGCTGCTCGTAGAGCTCTTTCAAACCGCCATTTACACCAACCAACAGGCCGGAAGCCGTCTTCGGACCAATGCCCGGAACGCCCGGGATGTTGTCGGACGAATCGCCCATCAACGCGAGGTAATCGATGATCTGCTCGGGAGCGACACCGAATTTCTCCTTCACGCCCTCAACGTCCATGGCGCTACCGGTCATGGTGTTGACCAAGGTAATGTGCCCGTCGACCAGCTGCGCCATGTCCTTGTCGCCGGTGGAAATCACCACCGGACGGTCGGCGGCCGCGCTGCTGCGGGCCAGGGTGCCGATCACGTCGTCCGCTTCGACGCCTTCGACGCACAGCAGCGGGAAGCCCAGGGCGATCACGCTCTGGTGCAGCGGCTCGATCTGCACGCGCATGTCATCGGGCATGCTCGCGCGGTTGGCCTTGTATTCGGCGTACAGCTCATCGCGAAATGTCCCGCCCTTGGCGTCGAACACTACCGCGAACGGGCTGTTCGGGTATTGCCTGCGCAGGCTTTTGAGCATGTTCAACACGCCCTTGACCGCGCCGGTAGGCAGGCCTTTGGAAGTGGTGAGCGGCGGCAGCGCGTGAAAGGCGCGGTACAGGTAAGAAGAACCGTCCACCAGGACGAGGGGGGCTTGGCTCATGAGCAGGATCAACCTTTTCGGCGGGTCAGGCGCTAGAATAGCCGGACCAATGACGACAAAGGGACAAGGTTATCATGCGTACAGTAAATCGCCTGTTGTTGACCGGCTTGATTGCACTCACTCCGATGGTGGCCATGGCGGCAGATACTGCCCCTTCGGGCGACCCGGAAGTCACCATTCGCACGGAAGGCGACAAGACCATTCAGGAATACCGCCAGAATGGTTTCCTGTACGCGATCAAGGTGACCCAGAAAGGCTTTCCGCCTTACTTCCTGGTGCGCGCGGACGGAACCGATGCGAACTTCATCCGCTCTGACCAGCCGGATATGCTGATCCCGTCATGGAAGATCTTCGAATGGAAATGATTTCTTAACTTTAATCGGCGCTGCTCCCCGCAGCGCCCGTAACGGCAGTTTTAACCATGTCTGTGTTCACCCCCCTGGCTCGGCCCGAGCTGGAAACCTTTCTTGCCCCTTACGGGCTCGGCCGCCTGCTTGATTTCCAGGGGATTGCCGCTGGTAGTGAAAACACCAATTTCTTTATCAGCCTGGAACAGGGCGAATTTGTCCTGACCCTGGTCGAGCGCGGCCCCGTGCAGGAAATGCCGTTCTTCATCGAACTGCTGGACGTGCTCCACGACGCTGATTTGCCAGTGCCTTACGCCCTGCGTACCACCGACGGCGTGGCCTTGCGCGAGTTGGCGGGCAAACCGGCGCTGCTGCAACCGCGCCTGGCGGGCAAGCACATCAAGGACGCCAACGCCCAGCATTGCGTGCAAGTGGGCGAATTGCTCGGCCACCTGCACCTCGCCACCCAAGGCGAGAAGGTGCTGGAACGCAAGACCGATCGCGGGCTGGACTGGATGCTCAGCGAAGGCGCGCAACTGATTTCGCACCTCGACACAGAACAACAGCGCCTGCTGCAAGCCGCGCTGGACGAGATCGAGGCGCACAAGGCGCAGATCCTCACGCTGCCCCGGGCAAACATCCACGCCGACCTGTTTCGCGACAACGCGATGTTCGAAGGCACGCACCTGACCGGGCTGATCGACTTCTACAACGCCTGCTCGGGGCCGATGCTGTACGACGTGGCGATCGCCCTGAACGACTGGTGCTCGGACGCCGACGGCGTGATCGACGGCCAACGGGCACGGGCGTTGCTGGGGGCTTATGCGGGCTTGCGGCCGTTCACCGCCAAGGAAGCAGAGCTGTGGCCGACCATGCTGCGTGTGGCCTGTGTGCGGTTCTGGCTGTCACGCCTGATTGCGGCTGAATCGTTCGCCGGGCAGGACGTGCTGATTCACGACCCGCGCGAGTTTCAGGTGCGCCTGGCGCAACGCCAGCAGGTCAAGACCCCGCTGCCGTTCGCGCTGTAAAGATCGTACGCGATCAAAATGTGAGAGCGGGCTTGCTCGCGAATGCGGAGTTTCAGTCACCAGATGCGCTGACTGATCCACCGCATTCGCGAGCAAGCCCGCTCCCACAGTGGTTATGCGGCGTCTGTCAGAGCGACTCCAGGCACCCAGCCAGGTCATTCCCCAGCTTCTCCAGCACCTGCTCATACCCCTGGGCGGAGGCCGGCGTGTAGCCGCCCAACGCATCCAGCTCCGCCAGCTTCACCGGCAAACCCGCCACCAGCGTTTCCGCAAGGCGCGGGCGCAACGGCGGCTCGCTGAACACACAAGTCTTGCCCACTTCCTGCAAACGCGTACGCATCGCTGCCACATGCTGGGCACCCGGCTGCACTTCTGCGGCCACGCTGAACACTCCGGTGTGCTTGAGCCCGTAGGCATCTTCGAAGTAATCGAAGGCTTCATGGAACACGAAGTACGGCTTGCCGGCGACGTCCGCCATACGTGCCTTCAAGCGCGCGTCCAGTGCATCCATACGGCCATCAAAGGCCTTCACGTTGCTCTGGTAACGCTCGGCGTTCGCCGGGTCGGCAGCGCTGAGATCCGCCGCCATGCGGTTCGCAATCACCCGGGCGTTGACCGTCGACAGCCACAAATGCGCATCCAGGCTGCCCGGGCGATGGTCATGATCATGTTCGTCGGCATCTTCAGCATGGGAGTGGCTATCTTCGGCGAACCGACGCAGTTTCATTCCCGGAAGGTCCTGCACCGCCACCGTAGGCAAGCTGCGGCCTTTCAAGACACGCGGCAGAAAGCTTTCCATGTCCGGGCCGATCCAATACAGCAGGTCCACCGACTGCACGCGCCGTACGTCGGAAGGGCGCAACGCATAGTTATGCGGCGAAGCGCCCGGCGGCAGCAATACCTCGGGAATCGCCACGCCATCCTGCACAGCAGCAGCAATCAGTTGTAACGGTTTGATACTGGTCAGCACCCGAACCTCCGCCTGAGCGGCACCGGCAAGCAGCAAACTGGTGACAAATACGACAAAAACGGGAAAAAGTCTGGACACGATGACCACTCAAGGAGGCAGGAACAGGTAACATAATAACGTCTCTCACAAATATCTGTCGCCGCTCATGCCTAAAACACCGCTTGCCAGCCGTCCCCATGACCACTCTCACTGCGTGCACAGCGCACTGTCAGAGGCCGACGCACTGTGCGCGCGCCAAGGGCTGCGCCTGACCGCCCTGCGTCGCCGGGTGCTGGAGCTGGTGTGGCAAAGCCACAAGCCGCTGGGTGCCTACGACATCCTCGGCGTGCTCAGCGAGCAGGACGGCCGCCGCGCCGCGCCGCCCACGGTTTACCGCGCGCTGGACTTCCTGCTGGACAACGGCCTGGTGCACCGCATCTCATCGCTCAACGCCTTTGTCGGCTGTAACCACCCGGAACACGCGCACCAGGGCCAGTTCCTGATTTGCCGCGAGTGCCACGCCGCCATCGAACTTGAGCAAAAAAGCATCAGCGACAGCATCATCAAGAGCGCCGGCGACGTCGGCTTCAAGGTCGAAGGGCAAACCGTCGAAGTCGTCGGTGTGTGCTCGGGCTGCCAGGGGGCTTGATGAGCACTGCGTTAATCCGCCTGGAGCAGGTCGGGGTCACGTTTGCCGGGCAAAACGTGCTGGACAACATCGCCCTGAGCGTCGAGCCAGGTCAGATCGTCACGCTGATCGGCCCCAACGGTGCCGGCAAGACCACGCTGGTGCGCGCCGTACTCGGCCTGCTCAAGCCCGACAGCGGCAGCGTGTGGCGCAAGCCGAGGCTGCGGGTCGGCTACATGCCGCAGAAGCTGCATGTGGACCCGACCTTGCCCCTCTCGGTGCTGCGCTTCCTGCGCCTGGTGCCCGGTGTCGACCGTGCCCGCGCACAGTCCGCCCTCAAGGAAGTGGGCGCCGAACAGGTGATCGACAGCCCGGTGCAAAGCATCTCCGGCGGCGAAATGCAGCGAGTGCTGCTGGCCCGCGCCCTGCTGCGCGAGCCGGAATTGCTGGTACTGGATGAACCCGTACAGGGCGTCGACGTCGCCGGCCAGGCCGAGCTGTACAGCCTGATCACCCGCCTGCGGGACCGTCATGGTTGCGGCGTGCTGATGGTCTCCCACGACCTGCACCTGGTGATGAGCACCACCGACCAGGTGGTGTGCCTCAATCGTCACGTGTGCTGTTCCGGCCACCCGGAACAGGTCAGCGGCGATCCGGCTTTTGTCGAGCTGTTCGGCAAGAACGCCCAGAGCCTGGCGATCTACCACCACCATCACGACCACGCCCATGACCTGCATGGCGCTGTAGTCGATGACTCCACCGCATCCCACACCCACGTTCATGGAGATAGCTGCAAGCATGGCTGATTTTCTGCTCTACGCCCTGCTGGCAGGCTTGGCTCTGGCGCTGGTGGCGGGCCCACTGGGCTCGTTCGTGGTCTGGCGGCGCATGGCCTATTTTGGCGACACCCTGTCCCACGCTGCGCTGCTGGGCGTGGCCATGGGATTTCTGCTGGATGTGAGCCCGACCATTGCCGTCACCGTCGGCTGCCTGCTGCTGGCTGTGCTGCTGGTGACCCTGCAACAGCGTCAGCCGCTGGCCTCCGATACCCTGCTGGGCATCCTGGCCCCAAGCACCTTGTCCCTGGGCCTGGTGGTGCTGAGCTTCATGCATGAAGTGCGCATCGACCTGATGGCCTACCTGTTCGGCGACCTGCTGGCAATCAGCCCCACCGACCTGGCGTGGATTCTAGGTGGCAGCGCGGCAGTGCTGGTGCTGCTGGTGACGCTGTGGCGCCCGCTGCTGGCGATCACCGTTCACGAAGAACTGGCCACCGTCGAAGGCTTGCCCGTGGCGGCGCTGCGCATGACCCTGATGCTGCTGATCGCAGTGGTGATCGCTGTCGCGATGAAGATTGTCGGCGTATTGTTGATCACATCGCTGCTGATCATCCCGGCTGCTGCGGCCCAGCGTCACGCCCGCTCGCCGGAGCAAATGGCGCTCGGCGCCAGCCTTCTGGGGATGCTCGCGGTGTGTGGTGGCCTGGCGCTGTCCTGGTTCAAGGACACCCCGGCCGGGCCGTCGATTGTGGTCACGGCGGCCGCCCTGTTTCTGCTGAGTTTTGTCCTGCCCCGTCGTGGGGTGTAGACTTGCTCGCTTTTTGCGCAATTAGAGAGTCGCAGGAATGAAGCTGTTCAACGCCCGTTATCTGCTCCTTGCCGCATTTTCCTTGCTGCTGGGCGCCTGCCAAAGCACCCCGCCCGCCGCCCCCCAGGCGCCGGACGCACGTGCTGCGGCCATCGCACAGCTGGAGCAAAACCTCGCCAGCAGTGAACTGGCCACCGCCGAAGACGAACTGGCCGCCTTGCAGGCCCAGTCGCCCAACGACCCGGCGCTGGAGCCTTATCAGCGCCAACTGGCCGAAGCCTACTTGCAGCGCAGCCAGATCGTTCTGCAAAAGGGTGATGTCAACGCTGCCGCGACGGCCCTGAGCCGCGCACGGGCATTGATGCCCAAGGCTCCGGCGCTGACCGGTGGCGTCAACAGTGCGATCGCCCATGCCCGTAAAGTCGAGCTGGACAAAGCCGAGGCCGCCCTGAAAGCCGCCGAAGCCAAGCCGCCGGCCAAGGTCATCGACCCGGCAGCGCCAAGCACTACGGTTGCGCTGAACCTCACCGATATCGAGGCGCTGCGCCATCAACTGGATGAGATCGCCACCGATGTGGTGAATTACCAGTGCGATGTGAGCATCCAGGCACCGCGCACCGAAGATTACCCATGGCTGGCCACGTTGCTGACCAAACGGGTGAAGCGCATCGATTCGGGGTATGACCTGAAGATTCACCGGCAGATCCTGAAGAAGGTTCCGGCGCAGGTCGTGCTGATTCCGCGTAAGACTGAATAACGCCATTCGCGAGCAAGCCCGCTCCCACATTTAACCGAGTTCCAACTTTGGAATGCGGTCAAATGTGGGAGCGGGCTTGCTCGCGAAGGCGATCTAACAAACGACCGATACCTTAAGCCGGAACAGCTTTAGCCTTCGGCTCCCGATCCCAGACCCGATGCTGGGCAATCGCCGCAAAGAACGCCTTAAACGCCTTCGCATCGCCGCCCACAATCAAGCCCGCATCCGCCTCAAGCTTCAGCACATCCAGCAACTGCTTCGCCTCACCGGCCAGGGCAATTGCTTTCAAGTGCTTGTAGGCCTCCAGCAGGTAATGCAACGCCACACCATCAGCGCTCAACGCCTGAACCGACTTGGCGCCACCCGGCACAAACACCGCATCGAACGCCACCGAAGGCAAGCCTTCCATGGAAGCATCCACCGGCAGGCTCTTGCCATCCGCCGTCGTTACCGGCGCCGAGGTAGGCCCCAGCAACTTCGCATGCGCACCTGCAGCCTCAAGCGCCTTCTTCAAGGCATCAATCGCCGCACCATCAACACCGTTCGCCGCCAGAATCGCCACCTTGCGGGTCTTGATATCACCCGACAGCAAATTGGCCTGGCTCAACGCTGGCGAGCGTTCCGGAGACGTCTTGCGCTCTGGCACCGTACCTTTAGTCGGTGCTGGCAAGCCCAGGTTCTGCGCCACACGCTTGGCCAGTTCCAAGTCGATGTTGGCGAGGATCTCGTTCACCTGGCGAGCGCGAATAAATTCACGCTCCACCTTGCCCAGTTCAAAGCTGTAGGCGGCGATGATGTGCTCCTGCTCGTGCTTGCTCATGCTGCGGAAAAACAGGCGCGCCTGGGAGAAGTGATCACCGAACGACTCGCTGCGCTCACGGATCTTGTGGGCATCAATGCGCTCCGGATACGTCTCAAAACCACCGTCCTGCGCCGCAGGCGGAGTTTCTTTCGGCCAGCCGCCATCAATCGAGTTCGGCTCGTAGGACGCGCGGCCCTTGTCGATGGTGGTGCGGTGCATGGCATCGCGCTGGCCGTTATGGAACGGCGCTACCGGACGGTTGATCGGCAACTCGTGAAAGTTCGGCCCGCCGAGTCGGCTGATCTGCGTATCGGTGTAGGAAAACAGACGGCCTTGCAGCAGCGGGTCATTGGAAAAGTCGATGCCCGGCACGATATGCCCCGGGCAGAACGCCACTTGCTCGGTCTCGGCAAAGTAGTTGTCCGGGTTGCGGTTGAGCACCATCTTGCCCAGCGGCGTGATGGGCACCAGCTCTTCGGGGATCAGCTTGGTCGGGTCGAGAATATCGAAGTCGAACTTATGCTCGTCTTCTTCGGCGATGATCTGCACGCCCAATTCCCACTCCGGGTAATCGCCACTTTCAATGGATTCCCACAGGTCACGACGGTGGAAGTCCGTGTCTTTGCCCGCCAGCTTCTGCGCCTCGTCCCACACCAGGGAGCAGGTGCCGACGGTAGGCCGCCAGTGGAATTTGACGAAGTTGGATTTGCCCTCGGCGTTCACCAGGCGGAAGGTGTGCACGCCAAACCCCTGCATGGTTCGCAGGCTTTTCGGAATGGCCCGGTCAGACATGGCCCAGATCACCATGTGCGCCGACTCCGGCTGCAGCGAGACAAAATCCCAGAACGTATCGTGGGCTGAGCCGCCGGTAGGAATCTCGTTGTGGGGCTCAGGTTTTACCGCATGCACGAAGTCAGGAAACTTGATCGCGTCCTGAATGAAAAACACCGGCATGTTGTTACCCACCAGGTCGAAGTTGCCCTCATCGGTGAAGAACTTCACGGCAAAGCCACGCACGTCACGCACGGTATCACCCGAGCCGCGAGGGCCCTGCACCGTAGAGAAACGCGCAAATACCGGGGTTTTGTGTTCGGGGTTACGCAGGAATCCGGCCTTGGTCAGCGCCGAGTGGTTTTCGTAGGTCTGGAAATAACCATGGGCACCGGTACCCCGAGCATGAACGATACGTTCCGGGATCCGCTCATGGTCAAAGTGCGTGATTTTTTCACGCATGATGAAGTCTTCCAGCAGCGATGGGCCACGGGAGCCGACCTTCAAGCTGTTCTGGTTATCGGAAACCTTCACGCCCTGGTTGGTGCGCAGTGCCTGGCCCGTCGCGTCGGAGCGGAATGTTTCCAGGCTTTGCAGCTTGGCGTTGGTGTTGCCACGGTCCAGAGTGTCGGTGCCCGCAAGTTCGCTCTTGGGCGGGGTAACTGGCTTTTTAGTACTCATCAGACAAAAACTCCTCGTTTGCGTAGGCCAGAGCGATCCCCGGCTCTTCTTGAGCAAAACCCCAGGCACGGCACCTGGGAGTTTCGAGTTGCTTATGTAGTGACTGACACGGTTTTGTACCGTTCCTTTTTTATGACCTTTGATCGCGTTATTGCCAAATCGCTGGTCGGATGAGAAATAAATGCTAAGAAACGCTATACGGACAGGCTAAAATGCGCGCCCGGCTAACCGCTGATCCCTTTTTAATGCGCCCCACAAGGTTCGCTACGTGATCGAGTTTCATAACGTCCATAAAACCTACCGGGTCGCCGGTAAGGATATCCCCGCACTGCATCCCACCAACCTGCGCGTCGAAAATGGCCAGGTGTTTGGTCTGATCGGCCATTCCGGTGCGGGAAAAAGTACTTTGCTGCGTCTGATCAACCGCCTGGAGCAACCCAGCGGCGGCCAGATCAAGGTCGATGACGAAGAAGTCACCGCCCTCGACGCCAACGGCCTGCGCCGTTTCCGGCAACAGGTCGGGATGATCTTCCAGCACTTCAACCTGCTGGCATCCAAGACCGTTGCCGACAACGTGGCGCTGCCGCTGACTCTCGCGGGCGAACTTTCCCGCAAGGAAATCGACCTGCGCGTGGCCGAATTGCTGGCGCGGGTCGGCCTGTCCGACCATGCCAAGAAGTACCCGGCGCAGTTGTCTGGCGGCCAGAAGCAGCGCGTCGGTATCGCCCGCGCCCTGGCCACCAAGCCGAAAATCCTGCTGTGCGACGAAGCCACCAGCGCCCTCGACCCGCAGACCACGGCCTCGGTCCTGCAACTGCTGGCCGAGATCAACCGCGAGCTGAAGCTGACTATCGTGCTGATCACTCATGAAATGGACGTGATCCGCCGCGTGTGCGACCACGTGGCCGTGATGGACGCCGGCGTGATCGTCGAGCAAGGCACCGTCGCCGACGTATTCCTGCACCCCAAGCACCCGACCACCAAGCGCTTCGTGCAGGAATCCGAGCAAGTCGACGAAGGCGAACAGCGTGATGACTTCGCCCATGTACCGGGGCGCATCGTGCGACTGACGTTCCAGGGCGAAGCGACCTACGCGCCGCTGCTGGGTACCGTCGCCCGCGACACGGGTGTGGACTACAGCATCCTCGCCGGTCGTATCGACCGCATCAAAGACATTCCCTACGGGCAACTGACCCTCGCCGTCACCGGCGGTGACATGGAGGCCGCCTTCGCCGCCTTCACCGCGGCAGACGTCCATATGGAGGTGCTGCGCTAATGGAAATCCTCTTGAGCTTTTTCTCGAACATCGACTGGTCGGAAATCCTGCTCGCCACCGGCGACACCATGACCATGCTGTTCGGCTCGCTGCTGTTCACCGTATTGCTGGGCTTGCCGTTGGGCGTGCTGCTGTTCCTGTGCAGCCCGCGTCAGCTGTTCGAGCAAAAGAATGTTTATGCGCTGTTGTCGCTGGTGGTGAACATCCTGCGTTCGCTGCCATTCATTATCCTGTTGATCGTAATGATCCCGTTCACGGTGCTGATCACCGGCACCTCGCTGGGTGTTGCCGGTGCAATTCCGCCACTGGTGGTGGGTGCCACGCCGTTCTTTGCGCGCCTGGTGGAAACCGCGCTGCGTGAAGTGGACCGCGGGATTATCGAAGCGACCCAGGCCATGGGCGCGACCACTCGCCAGATCATTACCAACGCGTTGCTGCCCGAAGCCCGCCCCGGCATCTTCGCGGCGATTACGGTGACGGCGATTACACTGGTTTCCTACACGGCCATGGCCGGTGTAGTGGGTGCCGGTGGCCTGGGTGACTTGGCGATCCGCTTCGGTTATCAGCGCTTCCAGACCGACGTGATGGTGGTCACCGTGGTGCTGCTGCTGATCCTGGTACAAATTCTGCAAACCGTCGGCGACAAGCTGGTGGTGCACTTTTC
The DNA here is from genome assembly GCF_058780865.1 of Pseudomonas sp. GP01-A4. Lineage (NCBI taxonomy): Bacteria > Pseudomonadati > Pseudomonadota > Gammaproteobacteria > Pseudomonadales > Pseudomonadaceae > Pseudomonas > Pseudomonas sp. GP01-A4. The sequence continues at coordinate 104,969 of NZ_JBYSWF010000007.1, read as the reverse complement.
TCGAAAATAACGGCTATTGCCGGCGTTAAGCCGGCCAATTCCCGAACAAGGAGCTTGTTGAATGAAAAAACTACTGGTTGCTTTCGCCGCCGTTGCCGCGTTCTCCGCCCACGCCGCCGAAACCCTCACCGTGGCCGCGTCCCCGGTGCCGCACGCTGAAATCCTCGAATTCGTGAAGCCGGCTCTGGCCAAGGAAGGCGTGGACCTGCAGGTCAAAGTCTTCACCGACTACGTTCAGCCAAACGTACAGGTAGCCGAAAAGCGCCTGGACGCCAACTTCTTCCAGCACCAGCCGTACCTGGATGAGTTCAACAAAGCCAAGGGCACTCACCTGGTGAGCGTTGGCGCTGTGCACCTGGAGCCTCTGGGCGCCTACTCCAGCAAGTACAAGAAGCTGGAAGACCTGCCAAGCGGCGCCAACGTCGTGATCCCGAACGACGCCACCAACGGCGGCCGTGCGCTGTTGCTGCTGGCCAAGCACAACCTGATCACCCTGAAGGACCCGACCAACATCCTGTCGACCATCAAGGACATCACTGAAAACCCGAAAGGCCTGAAATTCCGCGAACTGGAAGCCGCCACCCTGCCGCGCGTGCTGACCCAGGTCGACCTGGCGCTGATCAACACCAACTACGCCCTGGAAGCCAAGCTGGACCCGTCCAAGGACGCACTGGTGATCGAAGGCAACGACTCGCCTTACGTGAACATCCTGGTGACCCGCGAAGACAACAAGGATTCGGACGCGGTGAAGAAGCTGGTAGCAGCCCTGCACACCCCGGAAGTGAAAGCGTTCATTCTTGAGAAGTACAAAGGCGCGATCCTGCCGGCGTTCTGATCCAAGGCCGAAACCCCGATCGATCGTTCCCACGCTCTGCGTGGGAACGCATCCTGTGACGCTCCGCGTCACGACCTCAAAAGCGGACGCAGAGCGTCCAGTGCGGCATTCCCACGCAGAGCGTGGGAACGATCTAATGATCTAAACCAATGTGGGAGCGGGCTTGCTCCCACATTTGATTTGTGTCGCTCAGAAAATGGTCGGCAGGCTTATTTACGCTGCAACAACCCCGGGAACTGCGCCACCAGCTTCTGGTTGTTCAACGGCGCCCGGATAAACCCGCGTTGCGTTCCATCCGGACCGATCAGCGCGAGGTTGCCGCTGTGGTCGACGGTGTAGTTGGGCTTGCTGGTGTCTGCCGGAATAAACGGAATGCTCACCGCATTCGAAACCTTCTGCACATCGTCCACATTCGCACCGGTCAAGCCCTCGAACTGTGGATCGAAGTAGCCCAGGTACTGCTTGAGCTGCGCCGGTGTATCGCGGTTCGGGTCAACGCTGACCAAAATCACCTGCAACTTATCCACAACGTCCTTGGGCAGCTCGCTCTTGATCTGCCGCAGCTGGGCGAGGGTGGTCGGACAGATGTCCGGGCAGAAGGTGTAGCCGAAGAACAGCACGCTCCACTTGCCTTTCAGCTCGTTGACCACCACCGGCTGGCCGTCCTGGTTGGTCATGGTCACCGGCGGCAACTGGCGGCTTTGCGGCAGCAGGATGATGCCGGCATCGATCAAGGCCGTCGGGTCGCCCTGGCCTTTGCCACTCAGGACTTTGTTGACGGTCAGGCCCATGATCAACGCGACAATGGCCACCAGAATGAAGACAGTTTTTTGAGTTCGAGTCATAGGTTCAACAATAGGTAATGGTCTACGAGCAGGGCGATAAACAGCGCGAACAAGTACCAGATAGAGTACTTGAAGGTGTTGATCGCCGCGTGCGGCCGACTGCCACGGTACAGCACCCAGGCCCATTGCAGAAAGCGCCCGCCCAGAACCAGTGCGCACACCAGGTACAGCATGCCGCTCATGTGGATGACATAGGGCATCAGGCTGACCGCCAGCAAGGCGAAGGTGTAGAGCAGGATATGCACCTTGGTGTAGTGCTCGCCGTGAGTCACGGGCAGCATCGGGATGTCGGCCTTGGCGTATTCCTCCTTGCGGTGAATCGCCAGGGCCCAGAAGTGCGGCGGGGTCCAGGCGAAGATGATCAGCACCAGCAGCAACGGCTCGGCGCTGACGTGGCCAGTGACGGCAACCCAACCCAGCAACGGCGGCGCGGCGCCAGCCAGCCCACCGATGACGATGTTCTGCGGCGTCGCACGCTTGAGAAAACCGGTGTAGATCACGGCGTAGCCCAACAGTGAAGCCAGCGTCAGCCAGGCGGCCAGCGGATTGGTGAACGCCAGCAACAGCGCCAGCCCGGCCACCGCCAGCACCATCGCAAAAACAAGCGCCGCCACAGGCGATACGCGCCCTTCCGCCAGCGGGCGCTTATGGGTACGCGCCATCAGCGCATCGATGCGCCGGTCCACCACATGGTTGACCGCCGCCGCGCCGCCGGCACACAGCGCGATCCCCAGGTTGCCGAAAATCAGCACCGGCCACGGTACCCCGGCGCGGGTGGCGAGGAACATGCCCACCAGCGAGGTGATGAGCATCAGCACCACCACTTTTGGCTTGGTCAGCTCCAGATAGTCACGCCAGATCGCCTGGCTGTGACGCTCGCTGATCAAGGTCGCCATGGCATCTCTCCTTTAATGGTTATGAGGCCCGACACGTGTTTACGCGGGCTGAAGCGCCAGCCGAACGGCAACTGATGTCGCACCCGAACCAGGCTGGTGCGGGCGTGGTAATTGACCAGCACCAGCGTCAGCAGCAACGCCGCGCCGCCGGCGTTATGCGCGACCGCAACCGGCAGCGGCAGGTGGAAGTACACGTTGCTCAGGCCCAGGCAGATTTGCGCCGCCAGGGCGATCAGCAACAGGCCGGCCAGGCGGGTCATGCCGACCACCTTGAGCTGCCAGGCCAGGCCCAGCAACACGACAGTGACCAGCAGCGCGCCAATCCGGTGGGTGAGGTGAATCGCCGTGCGCGCATCACTGTCCAGTTGCCCGCCGAGGTAATTGGGGCCGATATGCTGGGTCAGGTGAAAGCCATTGGCGAAATCCGCCGCCGGCCACCATTGCCCGTGACAGGTCGGCAGGTCGATACACGCCACGGCTGCGTAGTTGGAGCTGACCCATCCACCCAGCGCGATCTGGCCGATCACCAGCACCAGCCCGGCCGTGGCCCAATACTGCAAACGCCTGGGCACGATCAGCGCCGGCAATACGCCGGACAATCGCAGCGTCAGCAAGAACAGCAGGCTCAACGTCGCAAACCCGCCCAATAAATGCCCGGTGACCACTTGCGGCCAGAGCTTCAGCGTCACCGTCCACATGCCAAACGCTGCCTGGGCGAACACCACTGCCAACAGGAACAACGGCAGCTTCAACGGCTGGCCCGGATGATGCCGATGGGTCCACGCGCGCGCCGCCAGCAGCACGATCAACAGCCCGAGGGTGCCGGCGAAGTAACGGTGGGTCATCTCGTTCCAGCCCTTGTCCGCCTCGACCGGCGTGTCCGGGTAATGCAGTTCGGCATGGGCCAACTGGGCTTCGCTTTTTGGCACGCTGATAAAGCCATAACAACCCGGCCAATCCGGGCAACCGAGGCCCGCGTGGGTGAGGCGGGTATAGGCGCCCAGCAGCACCACGATCAGGGCCAGCAGGGTGGCAAACAGCGCGAGGCGAAATCCAGGTTTGGCCATGACGGTGTCCTTATCCGATGTTCGACAGTTTCAGCAGCAGGCGCAGGTCGTTGAGCAGGTCCTTGCCCTTGACCCGGGCGTCGTAGCGCAGCACCAGGTTGCCGTGGGGGTCGACGATCCACAGCTGGGCATCGCCGCTGCCTTGGGCGGCGGCGTCTTTGTTGAAGGTCGACAGGTCCAGGGAATAGCGTTGCAGTTGCGGGTATTCGGCCTTGAGTTTGGCGTCATACGCGGTGCTGACCGGCTGCGCACTGGCCAGGGCGTGGCTGGCGCGGGAGGCATCACGGCCCAGGCCGATCTGGAGTTGGCGTGCGAGGTACACCAGTTGCTGGCAGTCGGCGGCGCAGGCGGTGGGCGCGGTGACCAGCAGTTGCCAGCGGTCTTCGTCAGCCTGCACGCCAATGTCGGCACGGGTCTGGCCATTGCCGATCATCTCGCCGTGGTAGCTGCGGCTGTCCGGCACCCAGAACTGCAATTTGTACATAAAGGTGGCGAGCACCATCGGGCCGACCACCATCAGCAGGATCAGGATCAGTTGCCAGCGGCCCTTGCGCCGATTGGGCGCTGCCGGCGTGTCAGACATGTTGAGTGGATTCATGGCCGCTCCCATGGCGCTTCTCCTTTTTTGTGTTGTGCCATCCGAGGTAGAGGTAAAGGCCGAACAGCGCCACCGCCATGGCGAACCACTGCACGGCATAGCCCAGGTGTTTTTCCGGGCCCATGGCGACCACGGGCCAGTTGGTTTCGAAAGTGCCAGGGCCCGCTTCAGCCCGCACTTCATAGGCGAATCCGCTGCGGCCCAACTCGGTCCACAGCGCTGCGGGATGCAGTGCGGTCAACAATCGTGGCCACTGTGCGCCCGCCGGATCGGCATGCAACTGGAAGGTCTCGCCAGGCGCCACATAGACCCAGGCGTCGAGATTCAACAGTTGTTCGGGAGTGGTGAAAACCGGCGGTGCACGGCGGTCCGGCCAGGGCAGCCAGCCACGATTGAGCAACAGCCACTCGCCGCTGGCCTGATCATGGAAAGGTTGCAGTAGCTCCACACCGACCTTGCCGTCGCGAAAGCGGTTATCCAGCAACACGCTGTGCTCGGCATCGAACTGCCCGCGCAAATGCACACGACGGAACGCCGGATCTTCGGTGGCCTGCAGTTGCGTACTGCTCATGGGCTCGGCAGCGCGGCGCTCGGCGTAAGTGTCCAGCAGCGCCTGTTTTTCGTGACCGCGAGACAGCTGCCAAAAGCCGAGAAATACCAGTAACGGCAGCAGCACGAGTACCACCAGCGTCGGCGCAATACCGGGGCGAAAGGGTTTCATGGCATTGCCGCAGAGGTCGGTGCTGCGCTGGCTATACTGAATCTCATTGCTCGCCCCCTCCAAAAAAGAGCCCCGGAGCCCACCATGCTCAAAGCAGCCATTGCCCTGATGCTGATTGCTACCGTCGTGAGCCTGTTCAGTGGCTTGTTCTTCCTGGTCAAGGACGAGGGCAACTCCAACCGCCTCGTCACTGCCTTGACCGTGCGTGTGGTGCTGGCCGTGATCACCCTGGGGTTGATCACCTGGGGTTTCTTCAGCGGCCAGCTGGTATCTCATGCGCCCTGGTGAAACACCTCAAAGCACGTAAACGAAGAAAAACAGCCCGATCCACACCACGTCCACAAAGTGCCAATACCAACTGGCCGCCTCGAACCCGAACTGGTGTTCGTTGTTGAAATGCCCTTTCAGGATGCGCATCAGCATCACAAACAAAATGATCGTGCCGATGGTCACGTGGGCACCGTGGAAGCCGGTGAGCATGAAGAAGGTCGCGCCGTACACGCCGGAACCCAGGGTCAGGCCCAACTCCTTATAGGCATGGATGTATTCCTCGGCCTGGAACCCGAGAAACGCCCAACCCAGCAACACGGTGATCGCCAGCCAGATCTTCAGTGCGCCGCGATGGCCTTTGCGCAAGGCATGGTGGGCGATAGTGATGGTCACGCTGGAGCTGACCAGCAAGATCGTGTTGATCAGCGGCAAGCCCCACGGGCTGATGGTGCCCTTGGGCGCCGGAAACATTTTCGGGTCGGGATTGTTCAGCAGCGGCCAGGCAAATTCGAAGTTCGGCCACAGCATGTGCGCGATGCCCTTGTGGCCTTCGCCCGCCAGCCACGGCGCCGACATGTGCCGCACATAAAACAGCGCACCGAAAAAAGCGATGAAGAACATCACTTCGGAAAAGATGAACCAGGTCATGCCCCAGCGAAAGGAGCGGTCCATCTGCGAACTGTACAAACCGGCGCGACTTTCCTTGATCACCGCGCCGAACCAGCCAAACATCATGTAGGCCAGCAGCAGGCCACCGACGAAAAATATCAGCGGGCCGTGGGATTCCGGGCGTGCGGCCTTCAAATCGTTGAACCAGGTCGCCAATCCGAACACCGTGATCAGCATCCCCAACGTAGCAATTATGGGCCACTTGCTTTGCGCTGGTACGTAGTACGTATCATGAGTCGACATGTATTCGTTCTCCTAATCGAGCCCGCAAGCAACGCCTAGCCGCCGGTATGGACAGCCACGGGCGGTTGGCGCGCGGTGATATCGAACAGCGTGTACGCCAGGGTCAAATGCTTCACATCCTTGGGCATGTCGCGGTCGACAATGAAGCGCACCGGCATCTCTATGCGCTGACCTGGCTGTAGCACTTGCTGGGTGAAGCAAAAACACTCGGTCTTGTGGAAGTACATCGCCGCCTCGGCCGGCGAAATGCTCGGCACCGCCTGGGCGGTCATCGGCTTGTCGGTGGGGTTGTAGGCCACGAACAGCATCTCGGTGACTGCGCCGGGATTGACCACCACCTCGTCGGCCTTGGAGTGAAATTCCCAGACCATATCGATGGCATTGGTGGACAGGAACTGCACCCGCACCTGCCGCGTCGGGTCCACCACCTGCTCGCCTTCGTACTGCCCGGCGGTCTTGCCGTTGATGCCGAACGCCTTGCACATCACGTCGTAGATCGGCACCAGGGCAAAGCCGAAGGCGAACATCGCCACCACCAGGATCAGCAGGCGCGTGACCAGGCGCTTGATAGGCACGGACTCAAGCATGGCGGCCACCTGCGAATGAATGTTCTGCGAATGGCCTTTCTGTGGGAGCTGGCTTGCCTGCGATGCTGGCAACTCGGTCTTTCAGGTACACCGAAGTGATGCCATCGCAGGCAAGCCAGCTCCCACAGGATAGGGAGGTGTTCATTTGACCTCCGGTGGCGTGGTGAAGGTGTGGTACGGCGCGGGCGAAGGAATGCTCCACTCCAGCCCTTCGGCGCCATCCCACGGCTTGGCCGGCGCAGGCGGGCCGCCACGAATGCACTTGATGACGATGAACAGGAAGAAGATCTGCGTCGCGCCAAAGGTGAAGGCACCGATGGAAGAGACCATGTTGAAGTCGGCGAACTGCAGGTTGTAGTCCGGCACCCGACGCGGCATGCCGGCAAGCCCTACGAAGTGCATCGGGAAGAACGCCATGTTCATCCCCACGAACGACAGCCAGAAGTGCAGCTTGCCCAGGGTTTCGTCGTACATGTGGCCGGTCCATTTCGGCAGCCAGTAGTAGGCCGAGGCGAAGATCCCGAAGATCGCCCCAGGCACCAGTACGTAATGGAAGTGCGCCACCACGAAGTAGGTGTCGTGGTACTGGAAGTCCGCCGGGGCGATGGCCAGCATCAGCCCGGAGAAACCGCCGATGGTGAACAGAATCACGAAGGCCACTGCGAACAGCATCGGCGTCTCGAAGGTCAGCGAGCCTTGCCACATGGTGCTGACCCAGTTGAACACTTTCACGCCCGTGGGCACCGCGATCAGCAGCGTGGCGTACATGAAGAACAGCTCGCCCACCAGCGGGATGCCCACCACGAACATGTGGTGCGCCCACACGATGAACGACAGGAACGCGATGCTCGCCGTGGCGTACACCATCGAGGTGTAGCCGAACAGCGGCTTGCGCGAGAAGGTCGGGATGATCGAGCTGACGGCACCGAACGCCGGCAGGATCATGATGTACACCTCGGGGTGGCCGAAGAACCAGAACACATGCTGGAACAGCACGGGGTCACCACCACCGGCGGCACTGAAGAAGCTGGTGCCGAAGTGGATGTCCATCAGCATCATGGTCACGCAGCCCGCCAGCACCGGCATCACCGCGATCAGCAGGAACGCGGTGATCAGCCAGGTCCAGACGAACAGCGGCATTTTCATCAACGTCATGCCGGGAGCGCGCAGGTTGAGGATGGTGGCGATGACGTTGATCGCGCCCATGATCGAACTGATGCCCATCAAGTGGATGGCGAAGATGAAGAACGTCACGCTTTCCGGCGCGTAGGTGGTGGAGAGCGGGGCGTAGAAGGTCCAGCCGAAGTTCGGCCCGCCGCCGGGCATGAACAGGGTGGAAACCAGCATCAGGAACGCCGCCGGCAACAGCCAGAAACTGAAGTTGTTCATGCGCGGCAGGGCCATGTCGGGCGCGCCGATCATCAACGGGATCATCCAGTTGGCCAGGCCGACAAACGCTGGCATCACCGCACCGAACACCATCACCAAGCCGTGCATGGTGGTCATCTGATTGAAGAACGCCGGCTCGACGATCTGCAAACCCGGCTGGAACAGCTCGGCACGGATCACCATGGCAAACGAGCCACCAAGCAGGAACATACAGAAGCTGAACCACAGGTACATCGTGCCGATGTCTTTGTGGTTGGTGGTCAGCACCCAACGCATCAGGCCCTTGGCGGGGCCGTGAGCGTGGTCACCGGTATGACCGTGGTCATCGATCACAGCGCTCATGGCCTTTCTCCTGCGAACGAGTGGGCGGGACGGTTCAGGGAATATGCAATGAAGGAAGTCATTTGCTTTCCGCCTGTTTCAGAGCCAGCACGTCTTTAGGCGTGACCATGTCGCCTTTGTTGTTGCCCCAGGCGTTACGTTCATAGGTCACGACCGCCGCGATATCGACTTCCGACAGTTGCTTGCCGAACGCCGCCATGGCGGTGCCGGGCTTGCCGAAGTACACGCGGTGCAGGTGGTCTTCCTTGGGCCCGGTGGCAATAGGTGAGCCCTTGAGCGCCGGGAACATCGGCGGCAGGCCCTGGCCTTCGGCCTGGTGACAGGCGACGCAGGTGGTGTGGTAGATCTTGTCGCCACGGGCCACCAGCTCATCCAGGGTCCATTCCTTGGAGGTCAGCTCCTTGAGCTTGGCCGCCTCTTCCTTACGCTCGCCGAGCCAGGTGTCGTAGTCGGCCTTGGATTTGACCTCCACCACGATGGGCATGAAGCCGTGGTCCTTGCCGCACAGTTCAGCGCACTGGCCGCGATAGATGCCGGGCTTTTCGATGCGGGTCCAGGCCTCGTTGACGAAGCCGGGAATCGCATCACGCTTCACCGCAAACGCCGGCACCCACCAGGAGTGAATCACGTCCGCAGCGGTCACCAGGAAACGCACTTTGGCGCCCACCGGCAGCACCAGCGGCTGGTCGACTTCCAACAGGTAATGCTCGCCTTTGACGGCCTGGTTATGGATCTGCTCGGCGGGCGTGGCCAGGTTGCTGAAGAACTCGACATCCTGGCCCAGGTATTTGTAATGCCACTTCCACTGGTAGCCGGTGACCTGGATATCGATATCCGACTCAGTGCTGTCGTAGATGTTGATCAGCGTCTTGGTGGCCGGAATGGCCATCGCCACCAGGATCAGCAAGGGCACCACGGTCCAGAGAATCTCCACCGTCGTACTCTCGTGGAACTTGGCTGCCACCTGTCCCGTGGAGCGCCGGTGAACGATCATCGACCAGAACATCGCGCCAAACACGACGATGCCAATCGCCACACAAATCCAGAAAATGGTCATGTGCAGGTCAAACACGGCGTGACTGACTTCAGTGGCCCCTGGCGCCATATTCGTTGTCCAGGCGGCTTGCGCCTGGCCGAATACTGACCACAACAGGAGGCCCATCCAAACATGTGGATGTCGCGTCATTGCGGGTTCCCCTTATCATTCTTGTTATCCCGCCGGTTTGCACCTGCGGCCAAGGGAGCGGCTTCCATACTGCTTACAACCGCCAGGCCTTGCCTGCTCATGCAGTCGGGCGTCATCAGCTAATTGCGTACAAAATCGAGTATAGACAGCGACCGCCACCCCGCAATGTGATCGGGCAAATGAACGAAAATGAGGAAACGGACCACACAACAGGACCGGTGGCGCGCGTTATCCGACGAACGATGGCAATTTGATATAACGCCAGCGCATAACCATGAAATAATTATGACAAATGCGTCTTAGGCTCTCGTATAAACGAGCTACCTTATGCTCTCCCTATTTCCTACGCCTGCATCACTGGAGCTTTCATGAACACCGCCGCATTGCGCGAGCAGATTTCCCGTGCCCATCAACACGAATCCAGCACTGGCCAGCTTGCTCAGCAGCTGGAAGTCCAGTTACCGCACCTGCACCCGGCGATTTCCGTGCCTGACGTCGACGCCAAGGGCGTGATGACGCGTTTTGTAAGCGCCTACATCGACCAGGTCCCCGATCTGCTGGACGCGGCCAACGATGTTGCCCGCGAAGCCGGTATTGAAAGCCAGATCAAACCGGTGCTTAAAATCGCCGAGCATTTCTTCCTGCAGCCGCCGGCGATCCTGGCCGGGCATGAAGGCCTGGACGGTTTGCTGGATGAGGCTTACCTGGCGCATCGCCTGGTGGAAGAGGTCAACGATCTGTATATCAAGCACTTCGGCCAGCCGTTGATTCCGCTGGATACCACTGTGGCGAACGTGATTGCGCACCAATTGATCGGCGAGGCGTTTGCCAATCAGCTGGATGAGGCGGTGCACCACGCGGTGGATGAGATGCTTAACGAAGAGAGTTTTGCGCTGGAGTCGGTCGAAGCCTACCGCGACAAGCTCAAGAGCCCGGACACGGAAGCGGCGTGGAAGCGCTGGCCGTGCCTGTCGCGGCAGTTGGGCGTGGGTCTTGAGCTGGACCAGCCAGCTTAGATTTGCCGGCTTGCAAAGATCCAATGTGGGAGCGGGCTTGCTCGCGAAAGCGGTGTATCAGAAACACATTCAGTGACTGACACTGCGCCTTCGCGAGCAAGCCCGCTCCCACATTTTGATCCGGTTTCGTCAGCCAACAGACGGCGCCGAGCCTATTCCGGTCGTCGTTCTTACCCGCCCCTCCAACCTGCGCTTCAACCCCCGCGCCTCGATCATCAGCTTCGAGCCCTTGGCCGCATTGGCCCGACCCCATTCCTCCAATAGCTCAAGGCAGGAGTGGTCGATATAACTCAGGTTACTGAGCGGCACATGCAAGGTGGTCCCGGCGGGTACCGTCGACAGCACCTGGGTCAATGCAGGCACCTTGAGAAAGGTCCCGGCCCCCGTCAATCGCAGCTCCATCTCGCCCTCCTGCGGCAGGTCGATCAGGCTTATCTTCAAGCGTGAGGCCTTGAACGCCAGCTTCACCAGCGTCAACCCGAAGCCCACCAACACACCCGTCAGCAGGTCGGTAAAGATGATCGCCAGCGCCGTCGCCGCGTAGGTAAACATCGGCATTCGCCCGTAGCGCGCCAGGCCACGAAACGCCTTCATGTCCACGAGCTTGATCCCGGTGTACACCAGCACACCCGCCAGGCTTGCCACCGGAATGCTTTGCAGCACACTGGACAGCAACAGCACGAACGCCAGCAGCCATAAGCCGTGGAACATCGCCGACAAACGCGTGGTAGCGCCGGCCTGGACGTTGGCCGAACTGCGCACGATCACACCGGTCATCGGCAGGGCGCCGACCAGGCCACACAGCATGTTGCCCACACCTTGTGCCGACAATTCCTTGTCGAAGTCGGAACGCTGGCCACTGTGCATACGGTCGACTGCCGCCGCCGAAAGCAGCGTTTCAGCGCTGGCGATAAATGCCACGGCGAAGGCCGCGATCAACAGATTGGGATCCGCCAGGTTCAGCAGGTCGCTGGGGCGCAGCCAATCGATGGCATCCGCGAGGTTTTCCGGCACCTCCACCCGCTTGACCTGCAACGCCAGCACCAGGCTGGTGACTGTCGCCAAACCCACGCCGAGCAGGGCGCCGGGGACGAAGCGCAGTTTTTGCGGGCGGAACTTGTCCCACAGCCACATCACCATAATCGTCGACAGCCCGAGCAAACCGGCCTGCCAGCCGAGCCCGCCGCCCAATGTGGGGATCGCCTGGATCAGTGCCGCAGGGAAGCCGGCAAGGTTATCCAGCCCCGAGGGCTTTGGCACACCGTCGAGCATCACGTGTACTTGCGACAGGACAATCAGCACCCCGATCCCCGCCAGCATCCCGTACACCACTGCAGGCGCAGTCACGCGGAACCAGCAGCCCAGGCGCAAACGCCCGGCCACCAATTGCAGGAAGCCCGCCAGCAACAGGATCGGCCCGAGCATGGCCATGCCATGCTGGCGAACCAGTTCGAACACCAACACCGCCAAACCTGCCGCCGGACCGCTGACTTGCAACGGCGACCCCGCCAGCCAACCGACCACCAGGCCACCGATGATGCCGGTGATCAAGCCTTTGGCCGGAGGCATTCCGGACGCGATGGCGATCCCCATGCACAGCGGCAGGGCGACCAGAAACACAACCACGGAAGCCAGCAGCTCCCGTGGCAGCACAGCTTTCAATTGAGCAGCACGCATAATGACTCTCCCGAGGCATTCGCCGGGCGTGGCAAGGCCTGGCTGCTCGAACGGCAGCCATCGCGTTACCCGACAGGGGATTGTTTTAGAAGCGCGCTTTAGGCGTCGCGGATGGAATCGGCTGGGTACCGTTCAAGGGCAGGAACGCTGCCTGATCCGCATCGTAGGCCCTGATTTCGCTGGTCTCGATGTCGTAGACCCAGCCATGGATAAACAAATGCCCGTTGGCCATGCGCGAGGCCACGGAGGGATGAGTGCGCAGGTGCTGCAGTTGGGCGATCACGTTTTCTTCGGTCAGCACGTGCATGCTTTCGTGTTCGTTGGCGCAATCGCAGTTGTCCTGGACCATGGTCTTGGCGACCTCGGCGTGGCGCAGCCAGGCCTTTACCGTGGGCATTTTTTCCAGGCTTTGGGGGTTGAGCACCGCGCGCATGGCGCCGCAGTCGGAGTGGCCGCAAATGATGATGTGCTGCACACCAAGGGCCATTACCGCGTACTCGATAGCCGTTGAAACACCGCCGTTCATCTGCCCATAAGGCGGCACGACGTTACCGACGTTACGGGTCACGAACAAATCCCCAGGGGAGCTATGGGTGATCAGCTCGGGAACGATGCGCGAGTCGGCGCAGGTAATGAACATCGCCCGCGGGCTCTGGGCCGTGGCGAGTTTTTTGAAGAGCTCTTCCTGCTGGGGGAAGATCTCGTTATGGAAATGCAAAAAGCCTTCAACGATGTGCTGCAGCGCTGCATCGGCGGATTCCGCCTCGTGAGGGGCTGAAGCCGACGCAGCCAACGGCTGTTTATCCTTGTCACTCATAATTCATCCTCTTGATTGGAGCAGGGGAGTTTTCCAGTGCGGCCGGCGCCCAAACTGAAGCGCCGACTCATTAGTCACTCGATGAACAAGGTACCCGCCGAAACTTAACTCAAACTGAATGAACCGCTCTAGATCAGGGCTTTCAGTGATATCAAAACGCGACTATTCCTACAGAAAAGTACGCTTATCCAGCAGTTTACAATAATGCCATCTGTCTGCCCGGCGGACAAAACGCCGTGCAATCCAGATTAAACCCTTCCCGCCGGTTGAGCCCCAATCGTTTGATCGCCTTGGCGAAACGTTGCGCCAGCAAATCGGCAAACGGCCCTTCGCCACGCATGCGTACACCGAAGCGGCTGTCGTAGACCTCACCGCCGCGCACCTGCCGCACCAGGCTCATCACATGGGCCGCGCGCTGCGGGTAATGGGCCGCCAGCCATTCCTCAAACAGCGGCGCCACCTCCAGAGGCAAACGCAGCATCATGTACGCCGCGCTCTGTGCCCCCGCGGCATGAGCTTCGGCCAGCAGGCTTTCCAGCTCGCTGTCGTTGATCATCGGGATCATCGGCGAACACAGCACGCCCACCGGGATCCCCGCCTCACGCATCACCCGGATCGCCCGCAGCCGGGCCTTGGGCGCAGCCGTGCGCGGTTCGAGGATGCGCTTGAGTTCATCGTCCAGGCTGGTGAGGCTGATCATCACCGCCACCAGCCGCTGCTGCGCCAACTCGGTCAGCAGGTCGAGGTCCCGCAGGATCAGCGAGCCCTTGGTAATGATCGTCACCGGATGACGGTAGCGCAGCAGCACTTCGAGGGTTTGCCGGGTGATCTTGTACTCGCGCTCGATGGGCTGGTACGGGTCGGTGTTGGAGCCCAGGTTGATCGGCGCGCAGGTGTAGCCCGGTTTCGACAGTTGCTGCTCAAGCACGTCGGCGGCGTTGGTCTTGGCGATCAGCTTGGTTTCGAAGTCCAGCCCCGGCGACAGGTCCCAATACGCGTGGCTGGGCCGCGCATAGCAGTAGATACAACCATGCTCGCAGCCGCGATACGGGTTGATCGCCCGGTCAAACGGGATATCCGGCGAGCTGTTGCGGGTAATGATGGTTTTCGCGGTTTCGATACGGACTTCGGTGCCCTGGGTCTGTGGCACTTCCTGATACCAACCGTCGTCTTCCGCCACGCTGACGGTGGGCGCAAAACGGTTGTGCAGGTTGGTGGCCGTGCCGCGCCCGCGAGGCGGCAAAGGGACATTCATAGTCAGACCTCATAAACTGTATCCATATACAGTATTCGAGAAGATCGCTTTTCACCAGCACCACTGGGCGGCGCGGTCTAGCATCGACCTTCGCACGAACGGAATGACACCTTCCTACATGTAACCAAACAAGAAATAAATCGCGACATATGTGACATGGATAAAGTTATTAACACATCGCTATGATCACAACTTAACTCATTACCACCTACAGGATATTTATGTCTCAGGATGAACTACGCTTTACATGCGAAGACTTTGAAAAAGATAACAGCCCGGAAGTATTAATGGAGCGCTTTACCGACGGTAAACTGTCCTACGCCATGTATGCCTCTTCCTCCAACAGGGACGGGCACTACGACACCACCTCCACCACCACCGACCTGGATAACGACGGCGACTTCGATGAACAGGACAAGACCATCTTCCTGAACATGGCGAATAGCTTTGTAAAAACCTGCGCCCCTCGATAATTGATCGGCTAGTTGCCAGGCTTATATATAAAACTATAAACCTGGCAACTGACACTACTTCTCTGAAGTTTGATCAGCTTCGGTAGTTACTGCATCTTTTCGCAAGTCTTTCACTTGCGAAGCCTTTACAGGCTCTCCCTTATTACCCCAACTGTCCCGAACGAAACTGACGACATCCGCCACTTCCTGATCCGACAGCCGCCAGGCAAACGCCGGCATGGTGAAGGTCGAAGGTGCCGTATGCGTCGCCGGCAACGTGCCGCCGTTCAACACGATGTTGATCAGCGACGTCGCATCCGCCGTCTGTAGCACCGGGTTGCCCGCCAGCGCCGGGAACACGCGGGTGTAGCCGTGGCCGTCGGTACGGTGGCACGCCGCGCAGTTGTCGATGTACACCGAGGCCCCCGGCTTGCTGTCATCGCCCTTCCACAGCGCGTCGGCGACTTGTTTGTCGTACTGGTGCGGCTGGTCCTTGGGATCCACCGCCGGCAGGGTCTTGAGGTAACGGGCGATAGCCGTCAGGTCCTCTTCCGACATGTACTGCATGCTGTGGACCACAACGTCGCTCATGCCGCCAAACACCGCACTGCGATCACTGCGCCCGGTCTTGAGGAATTGCACCAGTTGCTCCTCGCTCCAGCTACCCAGGCCGTCCTTGTGGTCGCCCCGCAGGCTCTTGGCAATCCAGCCTTCCAGCGGCGCACTGCCGGACAGGAAAGCGCTGCCATCCGACGCACTCAGGGATTTTTCCTGCATGGTCAGGGCCCGTGGCGTATGGCAGGCACCGCAGTGGCCAAGGCCCTCTACCAGATAAGCGCCACGGCTGATCACCGGGTCGGCGCCCGCCTGGGCCTGGTAGTCCTCGACCTTGGGGGCGAACATCCAGCGCCACCCGGCCAACGGCCAACGCATGCTCAACGGCCAGGGAATGTCGCTGTCCTTGTTCACCTGCGCCACCGGCTCCACGCCCTTCATGAAGTACGCGTACAGCGCCTGCATGTCGCTTTCGCTGACCCGCGCGTAAGACGGGTAGGGCATCGCCGGGTAAAGCGTACTACCGTTCTTGGCGACGCCATGGCGCACGGCCTGGTCGAAGTCTTCGAAGCTGTAGTCGCCCAGGCCGGTTTTATCCGGGGTGATGTTGGTGGAGTAGATGGTGCCGATCGGGGTTTCCATCGGCAGGCCACCGGCGAACGGTTTTCCGCCCTTGGCGGTGTGGCAGGCCACGCAGTCACCGGCGCGCGCCAGGTATTCACCCTGTTTGACCAGATCGGTTTCAGCCGCACTCACCGAGCAGTTGCTGAACAAAGCCAGGGACGCGATAACAAATGCTTTCATGGTCATCGCTCCTTATGCCTGAACCAGTGGGCCGGGGTTTTTCAGGTACTGCTCGCGAATTGCCCGCGCCGACCAGTAGGTCAATGCCGCCACCAGGCCCGTAGGGTTGTAGCCCAAGCCTTGTGGGAACGCGGAAGCGCCCGGGACAAACACGTTGTGTACGTCCCAGCACTGCAGGTAGCGGTTCAAGGCACTGGTTTTCGGGTCGGTGCCCATGATCGCGCCACCGTTGAGGTGGGTGGTCTGGTAAGACGCGGTGTTGAAGTGCTCGCCCACCTTTTTGCCCAGCAAGGCAATCGCCTTGGGGTTCATCGCTTCGGCGATCTTGCTCATTTTTTCGACCATGAAGCGGTTCATCTTGATGTCGTTTTCCTGCCAGTCGAAGGTCATGCGCAGCAGCGGCAGGCCGTAGGCATCGCGGTAAACCGGGTCCAGGTCGAGGTAGTTGCCACGGTAGGATTGGTGGGCGCCATGGGCATCCATCGACACCTGATGGGTGTAGTAATCAGCCGTGGCGCGCTTCCACGCGCTGCCCCAGGCCGGCGTGCCCGGCGGGTTGGAGGTACCCGCAATCGGCCGGCTGCCCGCCTGGTTGACCCACATCGGCGAGCCGCCCACAAAGCCGTGAGGCCCATGGTCGAAGTTGTCGGCGTTGAAGTCATCGACCGCCACGCCATTGCCGCCGGCACCGATAAAGTTGTTGGTGTGCACGTCCTTGTCGAAGAACGCCTTGATGGTGGCCATGTTCTGGTAGGCGAAGTTGCGACCCACCACGCCCTCACCGGAGATCGGGTCGTAGGGTTTGCCGATGCCCGACAGCAGCATCAGGCGCACGTTGTTGAACTGGAAGGAACCGAGGATCACCAGGTCCGCCGGCTGCTCGCATTCCCGCCCCTGGGCGTCGACATACGTCACGCCGGTCGCCTTGCTCCTGGTGCTGTCGAGATTGACCTTCAGCACGTGGGAATTGGGCCGCAGTTCGAACTTGGGTTCCTGGCGCAAGGCCGGCAGGATGTTCACGTTCGGCGAAGCCTTGGAATACATGTAGCAGACATAACCGCTGCAGAAGCCGCAGAAGTTGCACGGGCCCATCTGGGCGCCGTAAGGGTTGGTGTACGGCCCCGATGTATTCGCGGAAGGCAGGTTGTAGGGCTTGTACCCCACGGCCGTGGCGGCCTTCTGGAACAGCTGTGCAGAGACGGTGTTCTTCTGCGATTCCAGCGGGAAGTGATTGGAGCGATCCGGTGCGTAAGGGTTGCCGCCCTTGCCTTCGCCCACCAACTGGCCTTTCACCGTCCAGGCTTGCCCGGAGGTGCCGAAGACTTTCTCGGCATAGTCGAAGAATGGTTCCAGCTCTTCATAGCTGACGCCGAAATCCTGGATGGTCATGTCCTTGGGAATGAAGTTTTTCCCGTAGCGCTCTTCGTAATGGCTGCGCATGCGCAACTCGATCGGGTCCACCCGAAAGTGCACGCCGGACCAGTGCAGGCCTGCACCGCCGACACCGTTGCCAGGCAGGAAAGCGCCCAGTTGGCGGTTGGGCATCGCCACGTCATTCACGCTATGGCGAATGGTCACGGTTTCCTTGGAGATGTCCTGGAAGAGCTTTTTACGCACGCTGTAGGTCAGTTCGTCGATGACCTGGGGATAGTTGCCGTCCGGGTAGGTGTCCTGCATCGGGCCGCGCTCCAGCGCTACCACGTTGAGGCCAGCTTCCGTCAGCTCCTTGGCCATGATCGCGCCGGTCCAGCCAAAGCCGACAATCACTGCATCCACTTTCTTCATGATGGTCGCCACGTTTACGCCCTCTCGCCACGGATCGAAACAGCCGGGAAGGGGTATTGCTCGTTGCGTTCAACCCAATCCATGAAATCGGCGCGGGCGCCGGGGAAGCCGATCATGGTCCAGCCGACCATGCCTTTGTTGCCACCGTGGACCGGGTCGCAAAAGAACCCTTCCTTGGTGTTTTGCAGCAACAGATTGAAGAAAATCTTCGGCGGGACGCTGTCGAACTGCGCGTCGCCGGCCTCCAGGCGCTGCAACAACTTTTCCTGGGTAGCGCTGTCTTGCTCGGCAAATAGCTTACCGTTCATCGCTTTCGACCAGGCATCCGTGGCAGCGATGCCCAGGCGATAGATCTCCTTGGGCACCAATTTGCTCTGCCAGCCCATTTCAGGCGGCGCGTCGGCATTGAACGGGCCTTGCATGAACCACAGGGCACCCGCCGCGTACGGCGTGTTCATCTGACGGTCGATGTATTCCGGCGCGCCGGCTTCCAGGGCGCCTGGGCCCTGGTCGTCCGCCGGGATCAGGCGCGCAACGGCCGCGTTGATAAAGGCCCATTCCTCGGCAGTGAAATAGCTCGGCTCATAGGCCTTGCTGCTGACGGGCGCCTTCTCCGGGCTGGCTTGAGCCGGTTCGGGAACCGCCATCAGCATCGAACCGCCCAGGCCCGTGCTGGCGACAGTGACCACGGGGATCAAGGTCAAGGATTTGCGTAAAAACTCACGCCGGGGGTTGTCTTGATCTTGATCAGACATGGTGGCACCTCATCATGTGGTCACGGATTTATCAGCCGCTTCGAGGAACGACTTATAGTTTTGGCAGTAAATGGGATCCAAAGGACCCAAGGGGATAGAACACAGCAGCAATCAATAGTTACAAAGGATAGCAGGCTAAGGATTGGGGAAAATCGTTTCAGCGCGAAAAAATCTGCCCGGAGCCGGCTTATTCACGATTCTTTGACGAGTACCTCACACGGCATTGACCCCCTGTAGGCGAATCTGGGCCCCATCAGCCCCTTCCCTATTCGGTTACATCGCGCATGTTCAAGAATCAATTGCTGCCTGCCGTCAGCCTCGTGTTCATGGCGCTGTTCACCACCGCACCGTCCCAGGCCGAAGAGCTCACGCCCATTCGTTCGTTGGAATGGGCCCAGCCGGTGGGCAATCAATACAACCTGTATCAAATGACGCCCACGCTCTATCGCAGCGCGCTGCCGGATAGCGGTGCTGTTCCTGTATTGGAAAAGCTCAAGATCGGTACGGTGATCAACTTTCTGCCCGAGTCCGATGCCAAGTGGCTGAAATCACCCGGTATCAACCAAGTGCAATTGTCTTATCGCACCAACCATGTCGATGACGCCGATGTGCTCGCAGCGTTGCGTGCGATTCAGGATGCCGAAGCCAACGGCCCGGTGCTGATGCACTGCAAACACGGCTCCGACCGCACGGGCCTGATGGCGGCGATGTATCGGGTGGTGATTCAGGGATGGAGCAAGGAAGACGCGCTGAACGAAATGACCTTGGGCGGCTTCGGCGCCAGTAGCGGCTTCAAGGACGGCGTTCGCTACATGATGAAGGCGGATGTCGACAAGTTACGCACTGCACTGGCCAACGGCGAGTGCAGCACCAGCGCCTTTGCGCTGTGCTCGATGAAAAGCTGGCTGAATACCGCGGACAACGCCAAAGACCCGGCCGAGGAAAAAACCGCCTGGGTGGTCGCTCCCTGAGCCATCAACCCAGGGAGCGCTTCTCGGTCAGTCTTTTTTCAGCTTCGGATTAGGGAAGAACTGCACCGCCTGCACCTTGGGGTCCGGTGCTTTCAACGCCGACGTATTGACCCGCGTACCCAATTCCTTGGGCACTGACAGACCTTGTTCATTCAGCGTGTCGGAATAGCCGCAAGCCACGCATTCGCGGTGCGGAACATCGTCCTCGCTCCACATCATCAACTTGTCCGGCTCGCTGCACGCCGGGCAGACTGCCCCGGCGATAAAGCGTTTTTTGGTTTTCACAGGTGCTTCACTCATGCTGCCGCGTCCTCACTCAGGCCGCTGTGGCGCAAGAGTGCGTCAATCGACGGCGCCCGTCCGCGGAAATCGACGAACAGCACCATCGGTGCCTGGGAACCGCCACGGGCCAGGATCGCCTCGCGGAACGCCCGGCCAGTCTCGGCATTGAGCACGCCATCTTCTTCGAACTTGGAGAAGGCATCGGCCGACAGCACTTCCGCCCACTTGTAGCTGTAGTAACCCGCAGCGTAACCGCCAGCGAAGATATGCGCGAAGCTGTTGGGGAAGCGGTTGTAGGCGGGCGGACGCATCACCGACACCTCATCACGCACGCCTTCCAGCACCTGCAGCACGCTGCGGCCATCGCCATGGGTAGCGTGCAGCTCAAAGTCGAACAGCGAGAACTCCAACTGGCGAACCATCATCAGGCCGGACTGGAAGTTCTTCGCCGCGAGCATTTTTTCCAGCAGGTCCTGTGGCAGCGGCTCACCGGTTTCATAGTGACCGGAAATCAGCGCCAGGCCTTCCGGCTCCCAGCACCAGTTTTCCATGAACTGGCTCGGCAACTCCACCGCATCCCAGGCCACGCCGTTGATGCCGGACACGCCGGCGTGTTCGACACGGGTCAACAGGTGGTGCAGGCCGTGGCCGAATTCGTGGAACAGCGTGGTCACTTCATTGTGGGTCAGCAGGGCAGGCTTGCCGCTGTCGGCCGGGGTGAAGTTGCACACCAGGTTGGCCACCGGGCTTTGCAGCACGCCATCAACCTTGCGGCGACGGTCTCGGGCGCCGTCCATCCAGGCACCCCCACGCTTGTTGGCGCGGGCATACAGGTCGAAGAAGAAGCGGCCGACGTGCTGGCCGTTTTCCTTGATTTCAAACAGGCGAACATCCGGGTGCCAGGTGTCGAAGCCTTTCTGCTCGGCGATCTCGATGCCATACAGGCGTTGCACGATGGCGAACAGGCCGCTGAGTACCTTGTCGATCGGGAAGTAGGCGCGCAGGGCTTCCTGGGAAACGCTGTAACGCTGCTCACGCAGTTTTTCGCCGTAGAAACCGCTGTCCCAGCTTTGCAGGTCCGCGCAGCCTTGTTCGGCGGCATAGGCCTTGAGCTGTTGCAGGTCCTGGGTGGCAAACGGCTTGCTGCGCTTGGCCAGGTCCCGCAGGAAGCTCAGCACCTGGTCGCTGGACTCGGCCATTTTGGTGGCCAGGCTCAGCTCGGAGAACGAGGCGAAGCCCAGCAGTTGCGCCAGCTCCTGACGCAGGTCGAGGATCTGTTCCATGACCGGGCCATTATCATTCTGACCGGCATTCGGGCCTTGGTCCGACGCGCGGGTGCAGTAGGCTGCGTAGATTTCTTCACGCAGGGCGCGGTCGTGGGCGTAGGTCATCACCGCGTAGTAGCTCGGGAATTCCAGGGTGATCAGCCAGCCGTCGAGGCCCTTGGCCTGGGCAGCCGCAGCCATTTGCGCCTTGGAGGAATCGGTCAGGCCGGCGAGGGTTGCTTCGTCAGTGACGTGCTTGGTCCAGGCCTGGGTGGCATCGAGCAATTGGTTGGAGAACTTGCTGCCCAGTTCGGAGAGCTTGCTCTGCACTTCGGCATAACGCTTTTGCTGCTCAGGCGGCAAATCGATACCCGACAGACGGAAGTCCCGCAGGGAGTGTTCCAGGATGGTTTTTTGCGCCACGTCGAAGCCGGCGGCTTCCGGGCTGTTGGCCAGGGCGTCGAAGGCCTGGAACAACTCGCGGTTCTGGCCCATCTCGGTGGAGTAGGCGCTCAGTGCCGGCAGGCACGCCTCGTAGGCTTCCCGCAGTTCGGCGCTGTTGCACACGGCATTCAGGTGGCTGACCGGGCTCCAGGCGGCACCCAGGCGGTCATTGAGTTCGTCCATGGCCAGGACCAGCCCGGCCCAGGTCGGATTTTTACCCTGGCTTTGCAGGATGCCTTCGATGGCGACGCGGTTGTCGGCGAGGATCTGTTCAATGGCCGGCTGCACGTGCTCGGCACGGATCGCCGAGAACGGCGGCAGGTCGTAGGACTGCAGAAGAGGGTTGTTCGCGCTCACGGTTGGCACCTTGGCTGAAGAAACATGTAAGAACAAAGATGGGGCCATCTTAATTACAATCAACGCCCACCGCAGCTATCAGCAGAAGAGAGAGAGCCTATCGTGACCCTTCGCACCTACCAGAATCACACGCCGGCCCTGGCCGCCGGGGCTTTCGTCGATGCATCGGCGGTGGTGATCGGCGACGTCGAAATCGGCACCGACAGCTCGGTATGGCCGCTGACGGTGATTCGCGGCGACATGCACCGCATCCGCATCGGTGCGCGCACCAGCGTGCAGGACGGCTGCGTGCTGCACATTACCCACGCAGGCCCCTTCAATCCTGATGGTTTCCCGCTGCTGATCGGCGACGATGTGACCATTGCCCACAAGGTCATGCTGCATGGCTGCACGGTAGGCAGCCGGATCCTGATCGGCATGGGCAGCATTGTGATGGACGGCGCCGTGGTGGAAGACGAGGTGATCATCGGCGCCGGCAGCCTGGTGCCGCCGGGCAAGAAACTTGAGAGCGGTTTTTTATATGTTGGCAGCCCGGTTAAACAAATCCGCCCGCTGACTGACAAGGAACGGGCATTTTTCACCTACAGCGCCGCGAACTACGTAAAGCTCAAAGACCTGCACCTGGCCGAAGGCTTCGACCAATGACAAGGACACCCATGCATTACCAGACCGTTTTGTTCGACCTCGATGGCACCCTCACCGACCCCCGCGAAGGCATCACCCGCTCGATCCAGTACGCCCTCGCCAAACTGGGGATCGATGAGCCGGACCTGACCAAACTTGAGCACTTTATCGGCCCGCCGCTGCTGCAAGCGTTCATGCAGTTTTATGGCTTCGACGAAGCCAAGGCCTGGGAGGCGGTGAATTTCTACCGCGAGCGCTTCAAGGTCACCGGCCTGTACGAAAACCGCGTGTTCGACGGCGTGATGCCGCTGCTTGAGGAATTGAATGGCCAGGGCCGTCAGCTGTATGTAGCCACGTCCAAGCCTTGGGTATTTGCCCGGGAAATCGCCCGGCATTTTGATTTCGCCAAGCACTTCAAAGTGATCTACGGCAGCGAGCTGGACGGCACGCGCACCAACAAGGTCGAGTTGATCGCCCACCTGATGGCGCAAGAAAGCCTGGACCCGGCCAGCACCTTGATGATTGGCGACCGCAAGCACGACCTGATCGGGGCCCGCAGCAATGGGCTGGACTCGGCGGCGGTAGGTTATGGGTTTGGCAGCCATGAAGAGCTGAGTGCCGAGGCGCCGACCTGGCATTTCGAAACGTTGGCCGAGATGCATCAGGCGTTTTTGCAACGGCCTTGAATGCGCTATCGCAGGCAAGCCAGCTCCCACATTTGATCACGGTCGGCCAAGACAACTCAGTCAAATGTGGGAGCCGGGCTTGCCCGCGATGAGGCCCTACCGGCCAACCACTTGCCCGGATC
The DNA here is from genome assembly GCF_058780865.1 of Pseudomonas sp. GP01-A4. Classification (NCBI taxonomy): domain Bacteria; kingdom Pseudomonadati; phylum Pseudomonadota; class Gammaproteobacteria; order Pseudomonadales; family Pseudomonadaceae; genus Pseudomonas; species Pseudomonas sp. GP01-A4. The sequence continues at coordinate 81,454 of NZ_JBYSWF010000007.1, read as the reverse complement.
CCTCCAACGCCCTCAGGGCCGCCTTGCGCTGATCCACCGGCAACCCGCCCAGCTTCTCCACCGCCGCAAAGAACTTCGGCCAATCCCCGCCTTCCTGCCGGAACAACGCGACGAACGCCGGCACCCACTGGTCATACAGCCCAAACGGCAGCAACCTTGCGTTGTTCATCGGCAGGTTGACCCAGGCGTCATAACGCTTGTCGCCACCCCACTGGCTATCGCGCATGTGCCGGTAGTCACGGCGCAGGCGCTCGAATTCAGCGGCCTTGGCCTGGCGCATGGCATCTGCCGTCAGCGGCTGCGCATACAACTGCTCCAGGCGTTTGCGGGTATCGAGCACCAGCCGGGTGAACTGGTCGCGCTGTTTCAGCGCTGACTCGCTGGCAGGCGGCAAGCCTTGGGCGGCGCGCCATTGCCGGGTACCTTCCTGCTCGACGAAGGTGGCGTACGACTCGTTGAACTCGGTGTCGTCCTTCACATAAAACCGCTGGTGCGCCAGCTCATGAAAAATCAGCGTGGCCAGGCGCTCGTCCCCCCAGCTCATCATCGAACTCATGATCGGGTCGTTGAACCAGCCGAGGGTGGAATAGGCCTCCACGCCGCCAATCGACACATCCATCCCTTGCTGCTTCAACAAAGCCGCCTGGCCGCGTGCGGCGCCCTGGTTGTAGTAGCCGCGATAGGCCACGCAACCGGCAATCGGGAAGCAGTGGGTTTGCGGGGACAGGGAAAATTCAGGCGTGGCGAACACGTTCCAGACCACGTAAGGGCGGCCGATATCGGCATACAGCCGGTAACTCTGGTTATCCGGCAGGTGCAGGTGTTCGCTGGCGAAGGTGCGGGCTTTCTGCGATTGCGCCAAGTGCTCGCGCAGCACCTGTGGCCGGGACGGGTCGGCGACGACCGCGGAGACCGGCTCCCGGGCACGCAGCAATTGCCATTGGCCGTCTGCCAGTTGGCTGTAATAACTGACGCTGGAACAGCCGCTGAGCAACAGCAGCATCAAGCCGGGAAGCAAACGCCTGACCATTCAAACCTCTCGCCGGTAACCATCCCGCCAGACTATCTCGCCTGTGGGGAATTTTTCCATGGCGTGGCGTGTTTATACTCATAGGGAGCGTGCTGCCGAACGCAGCCGTTCAAAAAACCATTCCTACAGTTGAGTGCTTAACATGCGTCAGCTACTGCTTCCCGTCGCCGCGATTTTTCTCAGTGCCTGTGCGTCGACGCCACTACCGCCGGTTGATCCACTCCAAGCCTGGGTCGACTTCGCTACCCCGACACCCGGCGCCAAGCTGGTAATGGCGCAACGCCTGGACGGGAAAAACCTGAACGACGGGCGCTTCTTCCAAATGCCGCCTGGCAGCCATGAGCTGATGGTACGTTTTGATTTCGAGGTGCCTACCGGCGGCAGTTTCGGCGGGTTTGGCCAAACCACTGACCGTACCTGCTTCATGACCCTGCAATACGACCGTTTCGAGGCGGGCCAGCGCTATCGCCTGGAAGGGCGCTCACTGGGCTACAACCCGAATATCCGGCTGTACAACAAAGCGGGTCAATTGCTGGCCGAAGAACGTAGCGTCAACTGCATCTGATCAGTCGTTGTTCTTCTGGTAGACGATGGCTTTGGTGCCATTCTCACAGCTGCCGACAACCATGGCGCTGTCGTGCTTGTCAGCTTCTTCCTTGGTGACGATTTCGAGGGTGTAGGACGGAACGGCATTCGCCTGGATTTTGACCTCAATCTCCTTCCTGAGCTCTTCACAATCTTTTGGCGCCGCCAGCGCCGACGTGGCCAGTGCACAGCAGATAACCGCCAAGGCAATACGTTTCATGTGTGAAGCTCCCTGAATGCACGCGCACGGGTGTGCGCTGAGTCTGCAATCGGCTATTCGACCACATTTGCACCTGCAGGGGCGAGCAAGCTCACCCCTGCAAGGGGGTTGCATCAACTAACCAGCGTGCCATCCAGGGTAATGGTTGCATTCAGTACCTTGGACACGGGGCATCCTTCCTTGGCCTTTTTGCTCAGCTCATCGAACTGCGCCTGGCTGGCGCCCGGGATCTTTGCCTTGAGGGTCAGGTGCACGGCCGTAATCGCAAAGCCACCGTCCACTTGGTCCAGGGTCACTTCGGCCTGGGTGTCGATGCTGTCGGCCTTGAGCCCGGCATCGCCGAGAATCATGGAAAACGCCATGGAGAAACAACCAGCATGGGCTGCGCCGATCAGTTCTTCAGGGTTGGTGCCCTTGCCACCTTCGAAACGGGCCTTGAAGCCGTAAGGCGCTTCACGCAGAACGCCGGTTTCGGTGGAAATGGAACCCAGGCCAGTCTTCAGGTCGCCTTCCCAATGCGCGGATGCTTTTTTAACAATACTCATAGCGGTCTCCTCGAACGGTGGTTTTGCGTCAGTAAGGGTTCTGAGGATAGACGCCACGGCAAAGTTCATCTTGTCGGAGAAACCTAGCGATTAAGTAGGAAATTTCACCATCGCTATTGAATCTCGGGTATATGCCCTCATTGCATAGGACATGCACATGAAGCGGCAGGTTTTGGTTCGTCTAAGAAGCCTGCGCCCCCATTGGAGAAGCAGGCTTATGAAATCGCTGTCCGACGTAAAGTTCTCGACCCTCGACCTCGTGCCCGTGCGTGCCAACGGCAGCCCGGCGCAGTCGCTGCGCAATTCCCTGGACCTGGCCCAGCACGTGGAAAAATTCGGCTACAACCGTTTCTGGGTCGCCGAACACCACAATATGGACGGCATCGCCAGCTCGGCGACCTCGGTATTGCTGGGTTACCTGGCCGGTGGCACCTCGACGATCCGTGTCGGTTCAGGTGGGGTGATGCTGCCCAACCACGCACCGCTGGTGATCGCCGAGCAGTTCGGCACCCTGGAAAGCCTGTACCCGGGCCGCATCGACCTGGGCCTTGGCCGCGCACCAGGCTCCGACCAGATGACCGCCCGCGCGCTGCGCCGTGAACGCTCCGGCAGCGCTGATGATTTCCCGGAAGACGTGGCAGAACTGATGGCCTACCTCGGCCCGCGCACTCCGGACCAACGAGTGATCGCCGTACCCGGCACCGGCACCAACGTCCCTGTGTGGCTATTGGGCTCCAGCCTGTTCAGTGCGCAGCTGGCAGGCGAGCGCGGTTTGCCTTACGCCTTTGCCTCACATTTCGCACCGCGCCTGATGCATGAAGCGATTCGCGTCTATCGCAACCACTTCAAGCCTTCGGCCGTGCTGGACAAGCCCTACGTGATGCTCGGCATCCCGCTGGTGGCCGCCGACACCGATGAGCAAGCCGACTACCTGGCCACCTCGGTGTACCAGCGAATTCTCGCGCTGATGCGTGGGCAAAGCCTGGTGCAGCGCCCGCCGGTCAAGACCATGGACGGCCTGTGGCTGCCCCATGAGAAAGACGCCGTGGGCAGTTTCCTCGGCCTGGCCATGGTGGGCAGCCCGCAGAAGATCCGCGCCAAGCTGGAGGTGCTGGTGGAGCAGACCGGCGCTGATGAGCTGATCTTTACCTGTGACCTGTACGAACATGCCGACCGGATTCATTCCTACGAGCTGCTGGCGCAGGTCATGAAGGGCTGAATCCAGGAGTGAGGCGGGACGCAGAGCATCCCAGGCTTCATTCCCACGCGGAGCGAGGGATCGCAGGCATAAAAAAACCGACGCACTTGCGTCGGTTTTTTACGTCTGCAACACGGGATCACCCGCGCTTGTAGGCGATTTCCTTGGTACCGGCTTCACAGCTGCCGACAACCGTGTGGTCACTAGGTGCAGCACCTTTGTCCACGATTTCCAGGGAGTAGCCCGAAGCGCCTTTAGCGTCGATTTTCGCCGCAATCTCGCTTTTCAGCTCTTCACAAGGCTTGCCCGCCGCCAGGGCCGTGCCCGCAATGCTCAACAAACCTACCGCCAACAAAAAGTTCTTCATCCGTCACTTCCTTGGGTTGATCGAAAGGAAGCACGCCGACGCTCGTCACGTCGACGTGCCTAAAGGTTGTAGCGGAGTTTATGGCAATCGGCCAGCGCGCAAGTTCAACCGGCTCAATCAACTACTGGCAATTCGGAACCCCACCTTGAGGGTGACCTGGAAATGCGCAGCCTTGCCGTCCTTGATGTGGCCACGGGTTTCGGTCACTTCAAACCACTCCAAGTGCTTGATGCTCTTGCTGGCTTCAGCCAGGGCATTGTTGATGGCCTCCTCGATGCTGGTCGCGGAAGAGCCCACCAGTTCGACTTTCTTGTAGGTGTGATGATCACTCATAAGTTTTTCTCCTGGGGTCGTTAATCAAGACTAGCAGTGAATTCTCGTACTGCTTCTGGCGGCTATTGCGATGTGAAAGTTCAGATTTACTGCACTTTCTGAAACCGCCGCAGTCGGAAACAACACACGCCACTCAATCACTCCAGGAGAGCCCACATGGCCAACACCTCTTTACGCAAAGCGTCATTGGAAAGCATGGAAGCCGAGATTTCGAGCCTGCTCAAGTCTTTGGAAAGCCTCAAGGACGATGCGTCTGACGAGTCGCGCAAAACCCTGAAGGCCCTGAAAAGCAATGCCGAGAACGCCCTCAAGCATTCTCGCCACCTGATCAGCGATGCCTACGAAGAAAGCAAAGTCAAAATCCGCGAAACCGGTGTTGCAACACGGGACTACGCGCAAGAGCATCCATGGACTACCGCCGGTGTTGCCGTCGGCGCGCTGGGTCTGCTGGCGGCCTACTTGCTGTGCAAACGCGGCGATTAAACGTCCTGGCGCGCAAGCTCAGCCTTGAGCCACTGCGCCAGTTGCCCGGCGCGCCCATCTGCGGCGCGCTTGGGTAGCCACAACGCCAGTTGCGCCGGGGTTTCACTGAAACCCCACGGCGCAACCAGGCGACCCGCTCGCAGGTCCTCTGCCACCAGCGGCTCAGGCGCAATTGCTACCCCCAGCCCGGCCACCGCCGCCTCCAGCAAATAATACAAATGCTCAAACCCCTGACCGTACTTCAACGCGCCAGCGTCGATCCCATGGTGCTGCGCCCAGCTGGGCCAGGCTTGCGGGCGTGAGGTAGTGTGCAACAGGGCCTCACTCAGCAGCGCCTCGGGAGGCGCCTGGCGCAATCGCTCGTAATGGGCAAAACGCGGGCTCATGACCGGGCCGATGCGTTCGCTGGCCAATTCGTACACCTGCATATCCGCCGGCCATGGAGGTTCGGCGAACACCAGCAGCGCGTCCAGGCCGGGGCGGCGTGGGTCAAGATCGCCTTCACCCGCCGACAGATGCAGGCGCAAATCCGGCAACTCGGCGTTCAGGCGCCCCAGACGCGGAATAAACCAGCGCGCCAGCAGGCTGCCGGAGCAGCCGAGCACAAACGGCGCATCGGCACTGCTTTGCGTGAGCTCGGCGCAAGTGTCCCTCAGTCGCTCGAAGGCCTCGAAACTCGCATCTCGCAGGCGAATACCGGCATCTGTGAGTTTGAGGCCGCGCCCGTCCTTGGCGAACAGGCTTACACCAAGGTGTTCTTCCAACACCTTCAGCTGCCGGCTGACCGCACCATGGGTCACGTGCAGTTGCTCAGCGGCCTGGCTAACGCTGTTCAGGCGCGCAGTCGCCTCAAAAGCGCGCAAGGCATTCAGCGGTGGGAGGTCTCGGCTCATCTGTGAGTTTTCCTGACAGGTTGTGGCGATCTTATCGGTTTTCACGTGGAAGCGTCAGGGGTAGAGTGACCGTCATTGCCTCTTACACATTTTCTACCTGGAGCGTCCCATGACTCAGACCCAGACCGATTTACGCAACGGCCCGGATGCCAATGGCCTGTTTGGTTCGTTCGGCGGCCGCTACGTGGCGGAAACCCTGATGCCGTTGATCCTTGACCTGGCCCGCGAATACGAAGCGGCCAAGATCGATCCGGCCTTCAACGAAGAACTGGCCTACTTCCAGCGCGACTACGTCGGACGCCCAAGCCCGCTGTACTTCGCCGAGCGCCTGACCGAGTTCTGCGGTGGCGCCAAGATCTACCTCAAACGCGAAGAGCTGAACCACACCGGCGCCCACAAGATCAACAACTGCATCGGCCAGATCCTGCTGGCGCGGCGCATGGGTAAAAAACGCATCATCGCCGAGACCGGCGCCGGCATGCACGGTGTGGCCACTGCCACCGTCGCCGCGCGTTTCGGCCTGCAATGCGTCATCTACATGGGCACCACCGACATCGAGCGCCAGCAGGCCAACGTATTTCGCATGAAGCTGCTGGGCGCTGAAGTGATCCCGGTAGTCGCCGGTACCGGCACCCTGAAAGACGCGATGAACGAAGCGCTGCGTGACTGGGTCACCAACGTCGACAGCACCTTCTACCTGATCGGCACCGTGGCCGGTCCGCACCCGTACCCAGCCATGGTTCGCGACTTCCAGGCCGTGATCGGCAAGGAAACCCGTACCCAGCTGCAAGCCCAGGAAGGCCGTCTGCCCGACAGCCTGGTGGCGTGCATCGGCGGCGGTTCCAATGCCATGGGCCTGTTCCACCCGTTCCTGGATGACACCAGCGTCGAAATCATCGGCGTTGAAGCGGCCGGCTACGGCATCGAGACCGGCAAACACGCGGCCAGCCTCAACGGCGGCGTACCGGGCGTACTGCACGGCAACCGTACCTTCCTGCTGCAGGACGACGATGGCCAGATCATCGACGCCCACTCGATCTCCGCGGGCCTCGACTACCCGGGCATCGGCCCTGAACACGCCTGGTTGCACGACATCGGCCGCGTCCAGTACACCTCGGTGACCGACGACGAAGCCCTCGACGCCTTTCACAAATGCTGCCGCCTGGAAGGGATTATTCCTGCACTGGAAAGCGCCCACGCCCTGGCCGAAGTGTTCAAACGCGCACCGACCCTGCCGAAAGATCACCTGATGGTGGTCAACCTGTCCGGCCGTGGCGACAAAGACATGCAAACCGTGATGCACCACATGGAACAGTCCAAGCAGGAGAAACACTAAATGAGCCGCCTGCAAACACGTTTTGCGCAACTGAAAGAACAAAACCGCGCCGCCCTGGTGACCTTCGTCACCGCTGGCGACCCGGGCTATGACACCTCGCTGGCGATCCTCAAGGGCTTGCCGGCGGCCGGCGCCGATGTGATCGAACTGGGCATGCCGTTCACTGACCCGATGGCTGACGGCCCGGCCATTCAACTGGCCAACATCCGCGCGCTGACCGCCAAGCAGAACCTCACGAAAACCCTGCAAATGGTTCGCGAGTTCCGCGAGGGCAACAGCGACACGCCGCTGGTGCTGATGGGCTACTTCAACCCGATCCACATGTACGGCGTGCCACGCTTTATCAGCGATGCGAAAGAAGCCGGCGTCGACGGCCTGATCGTGGTCGACATGCCGCCGGAACATAACGGCGAGCTGTGCGACCCGGCCCAGGCTGCCGGTATCGACTTTATCCGCCTGACCACGCCGACCACCGACGACGCGCGCCTGCCGACCGTGCTCAACGGCAGCTCAGGGTTTGTGTACTACGTGTCGGTGGCCGGTGTGACCGGTGCCGGTGCCGCGACCCTGGAACACGTCGAAGAGGCCGTGACCCGTCTGCGTCGGCATACCGACCTGCCGATCAGCATCGGTTTCGGCATCCGCACCCCGGAGCAGGCCGCTGCAATCGCCCGCCTGGCAGACGGTGTGGTGGTGGGGTCGGCACTGATCGACCACATCGCCAACGCCAGCAATGATCAACAGGCCATCGACGGTGTATTGACCCTGTGCTCTGCGCTGTCGGAAGGTGTACGCAACGCCCGTAAGTAAGCGGCTCGTAAGCGGTAGGTAAAGTTCCTGATACAGAGGAATCATGCTGGCAAATCAGTACCTAAGCTAACAAGACCAAGGGATTTCGAACCCGGTTCGAAATCCCTTTTTTGTTCGTGCAGTACTGAGGAAACAGCCCCATGAAAATCCCCAAACGTTTGATTGCAGGTGTAGGTGTGCTGGTGCTTGGCGCCAGCGCCCTGGTCCAAGCTGCGCCCTATGATCAGGGTGGCGGACCTGACCGTGGTGGCCCACAGGGCCAGCACGATCAACGTGGCGATGACCATCGCGGGCCGCAGGACAACCACCGTGGTGGGCCGCCTCAGGACTTTGGTCCTGTGAGACAGGTCATCCGCGACAACCATGGCGACTTCCGCCGTGGCGCGCCGCCGCCTCCCGGCATCCACCTGGTGCGCGGCCAGCGCCTGCCGCCAAACTACTATGGTGAGCGTCTGGACCCACGGGCGCTGGGCCATCTGCCGCAATACCCTGGTTATGAATGGCGCCGTTCGGGTGGGGACATCGTATTGATCGCCGTTGGCACCAGCATCGTCTATCAGATTCTGGATGGCGCGCTGTACTAGAGCCGCACTGCTTTTGTGGTGAGGGAGCTTGCTGTGGCGAGGGAGCTTGCTCCCGCTGGGCTGCGCAGCGGCCCCAAAATCCTGGGAGCGCTGCGCACTCCAGCGGGAGCAAGTTCCCTCGCCACAGCAAGCTCCCTCGCCGCAGTAGTCGCCTAAATCTCGATACGCTCGACCTTGCCGACCAGCAAGATGTAAGACAACGCACCCAACAACGCCAGCACCGCGATGTACGTAATCGCCGGCGCAAACGAATCCCCGGTGGCCAGAAAGCCAATCACGATCGGCGTGGTAATCGCCGACAGATTGCCGATGAAGTTGAACACCCCTCCGGTCAGCCCCAGCAGCCTTGCCGGCGCCAGGGTCGACACCAGCGACCAGGTGATCGACGCCAGGCCATTGCCGAAAAACGCCACCGCCAGAAACGCAATCACCCACGCCGTGGAATCAACAAAGTTGGCGCCGATGATCGCCGTGGAAATCAACAGCCCGCCAATGATCGGCAACTTGCGCGCAAACCCCACGGACGCTCCCCGGCGAATCAGCCAATCGGAAAACAGCCCCGAACACAGCACCCCGACAAACGCCGCCAGAAACGGCAGCGACGCCAACAGGCCGGACTTGATGAAGTCCATGCCACGATATTTCACCAGGTAGGTCGGAAACCACGTCAGGAAAAACCACAACGTGGAATTCAGGCAGAACTGCCCCAGGTAGATCCCCCACAGTTTGCGCTTGCTCAACACGATGCCGAGGTCGACCCAGCTGAACGGCGCCTTGGCCGCCTGCGCCTGGATGTCCACCAACCCGCCGCCTTCGCGGATCAGCTCGATTTCCGCCGCATTCGCGCCTTTGAAATCCCGTGGCTCGCGGTACACCGCGTACCAGATCAACGCCCACACAATGCCCACGCCGCCGGTGGCGACAAACACCATGTGCCAGCCAAAGGTGTGTTGCAGCCAGGCCAACACCGGCGTGAGAAACGCCAGCCCGACAAATTGCCCGGAGGTATAAACGCCGATCGCCGTGGCCCGTTCACGCTCGGGGAACCAGGTGGTGACCACGCGGCTGTTGATCGGGTAGGCCGGGGCCTCCAGGGCGCCCACCGCCATGCGCAATACGAACAGCGCGATGAAGCTGGCGGCGAAACCGAGCATCACCGTGGCCACCGACCACAGCAGCAGGGCGACGCTGTAGAGAATGCGCGGCGGCACCCGGTCCACCAGCCAGCCGCCGGGAATCTGCATGGCCGCGTAGGTCCAGCCGAACGCGGAGAAGATCAACCCGACATGCACCGGGTCGATCCCCAGCTCGCTGGTCAGGGCCGGAGCGGCAATCGACAGGTTGCTGCGGTCCAGGTAGTTGATCACCACGGTGATGAACAGCAGCACCATGATGAAGAAACGCTTTCGGCTGGGCGTGACTAAAGAAGCCTGCCCGGTGAAGGACTCGGATTGCATGGGGGTTGCCTCTTCTTATGGTTATTGAGGACAGGTCTTACTGACGAAACCGAATCAAATGTGGGAGCGGGCTTGCTCGCGAAAGCGGTCTACCAGCAGCGGAGGTGTTGACTGACACTCCGCCTTCGCGAGCAAGCCCGCTCCCACATTGATCGGGTTTTCATCTCAAATTCGCGGTGTTTACCACTCCGCAAAACTGCCGTCGGCATGCCGCCAGATCGGATTGCGCCAGCGATGCCCGATGGCCGCGCGTTCGATCACGTATTCCTCGTTGATCTCGATGCCCAGGCCTGGCCCGTTGGGGATTTTCACAAAGCCCTGGTCGTAGTCGAAAACACCCGGATCGCGCACGTAATCCAGCAGGTCATTGCTCTCGTTGTAGTGAATGCCCAGGCTCTGTTCCTGGATGAACGCGTTGTAGCAAACCGCATCCAGCTGCAGGCACGCTGCCAGGGCAATCGGGCCGAGCGGGCAGTGCAGGGCAAGGGCCACGTCGTAGGCTTCGGCCATGTTGGCAATCTTGCGGGTTTCGGTGATACCGCCGGCGTGGGAAGCATCCGGCTGGATGATGTCGACGTAGCCTTCGCTGAGCACGCGCTTGAAGTCCCAGCGCGAGAACAGGCGCTCGCCGAGGGCAATCGGGGTGCTGGTGAGCGGCGCCAGTTCTTTCAGCGCTTCGTAGTTTTCGCTGAGCACCGGTTCTTCGATAAACATCAGTTTGTAGGGGTCGAGTTCCTTCATCAGCACCTTGGCCATGGGTTTGTGCACCCGGCCATGGAAGTCGACGCCGATGCCGACGTTCGGCCCGACCGCATCCCGCACGGCGGCGACGTTGGCCAGGGCCTGGTCGACTTTTTCGAAGCTGTCGAGAAATTGCAGCTCTTCGGTGCCGTTCATTTTCACCGCAGTGAAACCACGGGCCACGGCTTCCTTGGCGGCGCGGGCAGTGTCGGCCGGGCGGTCGCCACCGATCCACGAATACACGCGGATCTTGTCGCGCACCTGGCCACCCAGCAAGTCGCTGACCGACACGCCGAGGGCCTTGCCCTTGATGTCCCACAGCGCCTGGTCGATACCGGCGAGAGCGCTCATATGGATCGCGCCGCCACGGTAGAAACCGCCGCGATAGAGCACGGTCCAGATGTCTTCGATATTGCGTGGGTCCTTGCCGATCAAGTAGTCGGACAATTCCTCGACGGCGGCAGCCACGGTATGGGCGCGGCCCTCGACAACGGGCTCGCCCCAACCGGTCACGCCCTGGTCGGTTTCAACCTTGAGGAAGCACCAGCGCGGCGGGACGATGAAGGTGGTCAGTTTGGTGATTTTCATCTTCTTATCTCTCTTGTAGATGGAGAACGCTGATCAGCCCAAGGCATGCCAGGCGGCGACGTAGGCCTGGGCGTTGCTCGCCACTTGGGCGACGCTCATACCCGGCTTGAATAACCCGGAGCCCAGGCCGAAGCCCTTGACGCCCGCGTCGAAAAATACCTGCATGTTGTCCGGGGTGATGCCGCCCACCGGCAGCAGCACCGTGCCCGCGGGCAGTACCGCGAGCCAGGCCTTGACCACCGCCGGGCCCATTTGCTCGGCCGGGAACAGCTTCAGCACGTCGGCGCCTTCGGCCAGCGCGGCAAACGCTTCGGTGGGCGTGGCCACACCCGGCGACAGATACAGGCCCGCGGCCTTGGCGGCTCGCAGCACCTTGGCATCGCTATGGGGCATGACGATCACCTGGCCGCCGGCGGCTTTGACTTGATCGACCTGTTCCGGGGTCAGCACGGTGCCGGCGCCGATCAGGCAATCGGCGGGCAGGCTGTCCCGCAGGATGCGGATGCTGGAATAAGGATCCGGCGAGTTCAGCGGCACTTCGATCACCCTGAAGCCCGCCGTGTACAACACCTCGCCGATCGCCAGCGCCTCCTCCGGTCGCAGGCCGCGCAGGATCGCGATCAAACCGTTGTGTGTCAGTGCTTGCTTGAGCATGTCGGGCCTCTCGTCAGGTTGCAGGCAGCAGCCCCGCCGCCATGGCCAGCTGCCAAAGGCCACGCTCGGTAGCCTCCTGCGCCAGGGTCACGTGGGGGAAGCCACAGAGTTGGAGTGCACGCTGGTAGCGGGTGCAGAGTTGGGGTGTGCCGACCAGGACGATGTCGCGCTGCTGGCTGGGCTTGCGAGTGCGCAGGCCGGTCAGTTCGTGGCCGATCAACAGCCCGGACAGATAGTCCGGTTGCTCGTCAGGCGCCAGCTCGCCGGTCAATCCCAGGGAGCGTGCGCTGAACAAGTTCGACAACAGGCCCGTTTGGCCGTCTGCCGACAGCGCAACCTGAACACCGCGATCAAAAGCGACCACCTGGAACTGTTCGGAAGGGCGCTGGGTGCGCCCCAGAATGCTGTGCTGACTGAGCACGGCGAACAACTCGCCGGTCATGAAAGTATCGAAGTGAGTGATGCAGCCTTCCACCACCTCCACCCACTTGGAATGGCTGCCCGGCAGGCCGATCAATACGTCGCGCCCGGTATGGGCAGCCAGGCTTTGCAGCACGCCGAGCACCTGGGTTTCTTCACCGCGCATCACATTGGGCAACGCGCCGCGTTGAATCACGCCGGGCACGATGTGCACCGCTGCGCCCCGCAGGCTGCGCACCACATGCAGCGCCTGGCCGAGGGTAGAAACGTCGGCCGGGGTGTCGCGGTAAGCCGCTTCGCTCCAGCCCTGGGCGCTGCCGACCATGCCGCAAGCGATAACGGGAAGGTCGGGCTGGGTGTCGAGCCAGTCACCGCAGGCTGCGTCGAATGCCAGCTCGAACCCGTTGCTGCAGCGAACACCGGCTATTTCCCGGGCTTCAGTGGGCAGGTGCATGATCCCCGACGCCAAGGTGCGCCGTTCGATCACGACGCCTGCCGGGCCGAGCTTGTAAGCACGAAGGGAACTGGTTCCCCAATCGAGCGCGATCAATTGCGCCTGCATCGCTTCACCTGAGTGTTCTGAGCGGATGAGGCGAATATAAACCCAAGACCGGCAAAGTCTCAATATATAAATATCAGTCCCATATATAGGGAAATTGAAAGTTTAAAATATTGACAGATCCAGCGTGCGCATCGCCCCCATCCAGATCGCGTGTTCGGTGTGGTCCTTGAGGTCATCACCGGTGGTCGGGTGCAGGAACACCACCAGGCCGTTGCGGTTGAGGGCCAGCCAAGGCAGCACGACGCCGATGTATTCAGGTTCGAATGCCAGCTGGCAGCTCCAGTCCGGGTGCGGGCCCACCGGGCGTTCATGCACGCGGCCCATGCGCAGCGGAAACAATTGCGCGGCGTCTTCGCAGAGTTTGCGCGCCTGGTCGATGGTGTTGGCGTCGAAATAGATATGGGCGTGGTAGCCCTTGATACGTTGCATGACAGGCTCCGGGCTCATTGATCGGCAAATCCTAGACCGCAATGGACGGCAGGGCCAGACCGGTCAGCGATTGTGCGCTGCTGGCCTGTTCGGTCATCAGCCAGTCGACGAAACGCTCGATCAACTGGCTGCGGCGTTTGCGCTGGGGCAGCACCACGTAATAGCCGAAGCGCGAGATCACCGTGTCGCCAATCGGCCGGCACAGCCATTTTTGCTCCAGCAGGTTATCCACAAGGTGACGCCAGCCGATGGCCACGCCCTGGCCCGCGATCGCGGCCTGGATCAACAGCGTGTAATTGTCGAAACGCAGTTGGCCCGGGGTGGGCGCGGTGGTGATGCCCAGTTCGCGAAACACCCCGCTCCAGTCGAACCACTGGTTGTTGTTTTGCTGGCGCAGGTGCAGCAAGGGGAACTCCAGCAGGCTCTGCACCGACAGTGGCGCGACTCGGTCCTGGAGTAGCTGCGGGCTGCACACCGGGAACACTTCCTCGTTGAACAGCCACAGGCTGTCGCCCTGTTTGAAGCGGCCGTCACCGAACAGCACCGCTACATCGATATCGCTGCGCAACGTGGCGTGGTTACGCTCGCTGGTGACCAGGCTCACGTCCACCTGCGGGTTGGCTTCATGGAAACGATGCAGGCGTGGCATCAGCCAATACGCGGCGAAGGCAAAGTCGGTCGCCACCTGCAGGACTTCATGCTGGTCCTGCTCGGCAATCGCGCTCAGGCCCTGGTTGATGCTCTGCAAACCGGCCTGTACCTGCTCGAATAACAAGGCGCCCGCGTCGGTCAGCTCGATGCCACGGTAGATGCGATCAAACAGGCGCACCTTCAGCTGTTCTTCCAGGCGCTTGATCTGCTGGCTGATGGCCGGCTGGGTGGTGCCCAACTCCATCGCCGCTGCCGTAAAGCTGCGTTGGCGCGCTGCGGATTCAAAGGCACGCAGCAGGTCGAGTGACAGGTGACCGAGGGATTCATACATAAGCTGGGCTTATCCTAGACATTGCTTCTCATGGGCTTTACCACGATTTCCATGGCCTGCATGCTCATTCGCATAAACATCGACTATGGAATGCCGCGAAACCATGAAGCGCAAGAACATTCTTTTTATCATGGCCGATCAAATGGCCGCGCCGATGCTTCCGTTCTACGGTCCTTCGCCTATCAAACTGCCGAACTTGAGTCGCCTCGCCGCTGAGGGCGTGGTGTTCGACGCCGCTTACTGCAACAGTCCGCTGTGTGCGCCATCGCGCTTTACCCTGGTGAGTGGGCAGTTGCCGAGCAAGATCGGCGCCTACGACAACGCGGCCGATTTCCCCGCCGACGTGCCGACCTATGCCCACTACCTGCGCCGCCTCGGCTACCGCACCGCGCTGTCGGGCAAGATGCATTTTTGCGGCCCCGACCAGCTCCACGGCTATGAAGAACGCCTGACCAGTGACATCTACCCCGCCGACTATGGCTGGGCGGTGAACTGGGATGAGCCGGACGTGCGCCCTACCTGGTACCACAACATGGCGTCGGTGCTGCAAGCCGGGCCGTGCGTGCGCACCAACCAGCTGGATTTCGACGAAGAGGTGGTGTTCAAGGCCCAGCAGTACCTGTTCGACCATATCCGCGAAGATGGCGACCAGCCGTTCTGCCTGACCGTGTCGATGACTCACCCACACGACCCGTACACGATTCCCAAGCCGTTCTGGGACCTGTACGACGACAACGACATCCCGCTGCCTGCAACACCGCCACAGGCTGACCTCGACCCTCACTCCCAGCGCCTGCTCAAGGTCTATGACCTGTGGGACAAGCCGCTGCCGCTGAACAAGATCCGCGATGCACGCCGCGCCTACTTCGGCGCGTGCAGCTACATTGACAGTAACGTCGGCAAGCTCCTGCAAACCCTGGAAGACACGGGCCTGGCCGACGACACCATCATCATCTTCTCCGGCGACCACGGCGACATGCTCGGCGAACGCGGGCTCTGGTACAAAATGCACTGGTTTGAAATGGCCGCCCGGGTGCCGCTGCTGATCAGCGCGCCGGGGCAGTTTGCCGCCGGCCGGGTGACCGCCGCCGTGTCCACCGCCGACCTGCTGCCTACCCTGGTGGAACTGGCCGGCGGCGAGCTGGACCCGAGGCTGGCGCTGGACGGCCGCTCGCTGGTGTCTCACCTGCAAGGGCAGGGCGGGCACGACGAAGTGTTCGGTGAGTACATGGCCGAGGGCACCATCAGCCCGCTGATGATGATTCGCCGTGGCGCCTACAAGTTCATCTACAGCGAGGACGATCCTTGCCTATTGTTCGATGTGCACAACGACCCGCACGAGCGGGAGGACCTCAGCCAGTCACCGGAACACCGGCCACTGTTCGAGGCGTTTTTGCATGAAGCGCGGGCCAAATGGGACATCCCGGCGATCCACCAGCAGGTGCTCGCCAGCCAACGCCGTCGCCGCTTGGTGTTCGAGGCGCTGACCCAGGGCAAGCTGAAGAGCTGGGACCACCAGCCACTGGTAGACGCCAGTCAGCAATACATGCGCAACCACATCGACCTCGACGATCTGGAGCGCAAGGCACGTTTTCCACAACCCTGCCAAAACCAATAAAACTGAGGGGAAGGCCATGCAAAAGTTATCCACCGTGTTGAGCGTTGCGCTGCTGGCATTGAGCAGTGCCGGCGTCTACGCGGACACCAGCTGCGACACCGTGAAGATGGCCGATCCGGGCTGGAGCGATATCGCCGCCACCAATGCCATTACCGGTTTCCTGTTGAACGGCATGGGCTACAAGGCCAAGGTCGACACCCTTGCGGTGCCGATCACCTTTGGCGGGCTCAAGGACGGCCAGGTGGACGTGTTCCTGGGTAACTGGATGCCGGCGCAGCAAGGCTTCTACGACAAGTTCGTGGCCAATGGCGATGTGGTGCAACTGGCGAAGAACCTCGACGGCACCGAGTTCACCCTGGCCGTGCCGGACTATGTCTGGGACGCCGGGGTGCATGACTTTGCCGACCTGAACAAGTTTGCCGACAAGTTCGACAAGAAGATCTACGGCATCGGTTCGGGTGCGCCGGCGAATCTCTCGTTGCAGGAAATCATCAAGAAGAACGACTTCGACCTGGGCCAGTGGAAGCTGATCGAGTCCAGTGAACAGGCGATGCTGGCCGAAGTGTCCCGGGCGGTGAAGAAGCAGAAGTTCGTGACCTTCCTCGGCTGGACGCCGCACCCGATGAACGTGCAGTTGAAGATGCATTACCTCAAGGGTGGGGAGAAGTACTTTGGTGACACCGGCAGCGTGTATACGTTGACCCGCAAGGGCTATGCACAGGCGTGCCCGAATGTGGGGAAATTGCTGACCAACCTGAGTTTCACCCAGGAGATGGAGAACGCCATCATGGCTGAGGTGGTGAACAAGAAGGTCAGTAATGCGGACGCGGCGAAGGCGTGGATCAAGGCGAACCCGGCGGTGCTGGACAAGTGGCTGGACGGGGTTAAAACCGTGGACGGTCAAGATGCGCTGGCCGCTGTAAAAGCCAAACTCTGATGCACTGATCGTTCCCACGCTCTGCGTGGGAACGCATCCGGTGACGCTGCGCGTCACGACTCAAGAGCGGACGCAGAGCGTCCAAGACGGCATTCCCACGCAGAGCGTGGGAACGATCATCATGAGCCTGATACTCTGATTCAAACCTCTTCAACCGAGTTTCCAATGCCCTGGCCCAACCGCCATACACTCTTTCCCTTCCTCAGCTGGCTCCCGCGCCAAACCCGCGCCAGCGTCGGAAGGGACGCGGTCGTCGGCCTGAGCGGTGCAGTCCTGGCATTACCCCAGTCCATTGCCTACGCGCTGATCGCCGGTCTCCCACCGGAGTACGGCCTGTACGCCGCGATCATTCCGGTACTGATCGCCTGCTTATGGGGTTCTTCCTGGCACCTGATCTGCGGCCCCACGGCAGCCATCTCTATCGTGCTGTACGCCAGCGTCAGCCCGTTGGCCGTGCCCGGCTCCCAGGACTACATCACACTCATCCTGTTGCTGACATTCCTGGCCGGCGTCTTCCAATGGCTGTTGGGCATGCTGCGCTTCGGCGCCCTGGTGAATTTCGTCTCGCATTCAGTGGTGCTCGGCTTCACCCTCGGCGCTGCGGTGGTGATCGCCCTGGGCCAACTGCCCAACCTGCTGGGGCTGGACCTGCCCAGCCAGGCCACGGCGATCAACAGTCTGCTGGCGCTGATCAACCATGCCGGGGAGTGGAATCGTCCTTCACTGGTGCTCGGGCTCGGCACCTTGCTGGTGGGGGTGCTGCTGAAACTCTGGGTACCGCGCTGGCCAACCCTGTTGATCGCGCTGGCCCTGGGCAGCCTCATCCCGTGGCTGTGGCCGGCGATGTTCGGGGAGGTGGCGCGGGTCAGTTCATTTGTCGGCAAGCTGCCACCGTTCAGCCCGCTGCCGATGGACCTGGACATGGTCCTGCGCCTGCTGCCGAGTGCCGTGGCGGTAGGCATGCTGGGGCTGGTGACCAGCCTGTCGATTGCGCGCTCACTGTCGGCCCGCTCCCAACAGTTGCTCGATGCAAATCAGGAAGTGCGCGCCCAGGGTTTATCCAACATAGTCGGTGGATTTTTCTCCGGGTACTTGTCGGCGGGTTCCTTCACACGGTCGGGCCTGAGTTATGAGGCAGGCGCCTGTTCGCCGCTGGCGGGGGTGTTTTCCGCATTGTGGGTGGCGTTGTTCGCGCTGTTCGGTGCGGCATTGATCGCGCATATCCCGATCCCGAGCATGGCCGCCAGCATCCTGCTGATTTGCTGGGGGTTGGTCGACCATCGCGGTATTCGGGCGCTGTTCCGGGTCAGCCGCGCAGAGTTCGTGGTGATGACCCTGACCTGCATCGCCACGCTGTTGCTGGAGTTGCAAACGGCCATTTACGCCGGGGTGCTGGCGTCGCTGTTTTTCTACCTCAAGCGCACCTCACAGCCGCGGGTCCAGCAATGGCGTGACGGAGAGGACGATGTGCTGCGGGTCGGCGGGTCGATCTTTTTCGGCGCCAGCCATTACCTGCAGGTGCGGCTGCAAAGCCTGCACGGCCAGCGGGTGGTGATCGAGGCGCAGCAGATCAACTTCATCGACTATTCCGGGGTGGAGATGCTGCACCAGGAAGCGCGCCGATTGAATGGAGTGGGGCGCAGCCTGGCGTTGCGCAAGGCCCGGCCACAGGTGGTGGAAGAGTTGAGGAAACTGGAAGGGGCCGACCAATGCCCCATCCATTTCGAAGACTGAATGCGGTTAAAACTGTGGGAGCGGGCTTGCTCGCGAATGCGGTGTGACAGTCGCCGTATGTATCGACTGATCCACTGCATTCGCGAGCAAGCCCGCTCCCACATTTGGATTGCGTCAGGCCAGTTGGCTACGCAATTCAGCCAGCACCGGCGCCGAATCCGGGCGCACACCGCGCCACAGGAAGAACGCTTCCGCGGCCTGTTCCACCAGCATCCCCAGGCCATCCATTGCCACCGCCGCGCCCTGCTCACCGGCCCAGCGGCAGAAAGCCGTAGGCTCTTTGCCGTACATCATGTCGTAGCAAAAAGTCTTTCCGGGTTCGATCAGGCTGCCGGCAATCGGCGGTACATCGCCTGACAGGCTGGCGGACGTGGCATTGATGATCAGATCCACCGGTTCACGCAGCCAGTCGAAACCGCTGGCGGACACCGGGCCGAGATCGTCGAACAGCTCGGCGAGCAATTCGGCTTTTTCCACGGTGCGATTGGCAATGATCAGCGAAGCCGGCTGCTCAGCCAGCAATGGCTCCAACGCGCCGCGCACCGCACCACCGGCGCCCAGCAGCAGGATGCGTTTGCCTTGCAGGCTGAACCCGGCATTCACCGTCAAATCCCGCACCAGGCCGGCGCCGTCAGTGTTGTCTCCCAACAGGCTGCCATCGCCGAGCTTGCTCAGGGTATTCACCGCGCCGGCCCGTTGGGCGCGTTCGGTCAGGGTATTGGCCAGGCGATAGGCCTCTTCCTTGAACGGTACGGTGACGTTGGCGCCACGGCCTTGTGCGAAAAATGCTTTTGCACAGCCGGTGAAATCCTCCAACGGCGCGAGCAAGGTGCTGTAGTCCAGTTGCTCGCCGGTCTGTTCGGCGAACAGACGGTGAATCAGCGGCGACTTGCTGTGGCCGATGGGGTTGCCGAAGACGACATAACGATCCATCAGACCGCCGCCTTGGGCAGCACACCCAGCCAGTCGCGGTCTTGCAGGAAGTAGTCGGTTAGGCGCGCTTCTTCGCTGTCGGGGGCGGCTTTCCAGTCATAGCTCCAGCGCACTTGGGGTGGCAGCGACATCAGGATCGACTCGGTACGCCCGCCCGATTGCAGGCCAAACAAAGTGCCACGGTCGTAGACCAGGTTGAACTCGACGTAGCGGCCACGGCGGAATTCCTGGAATTCGCGCTGCTGCTCGGTATAGGCCATGGCCTTGCGGCGCTGGACGATTGGCAGGTAGGCGTCGATGTAGGCGTCGCCGATGGCGCGCATGAAGGCGAAGCTGGTGTCGAAGTCCCACTCGTTCAAATCATCGAAGAACAAACCGCCGATGCCCCGCGGTTCGTTGCGGTGCTTGATGTGGAAGTAGGTGTCGCACCAGGCCTTGTAGTGCGAGTACACGTCCGGGCCAAACGGCGCGCAGGCCTGTTCGGCGACGCGGTGCCAGTGGATGCAGTCTTCTTCGTTGCCGTAGTAGGGCGTCAGGTCGAAGCCGCCGCCAAACCACCACACCGGCTCTTCGCCTTCTTTTTCAGCGATGAAAAAACGCACATTGGCGTGGGAAGTCGGCACATGCGGGTTGTGCGGGTGGATCACCAGCGACACGCCGAGGGCCTCAAAACCGCGACCGGCCAATTCCGGGCGATGGGCACTGGCGGACGGTGGGAGGCCGCTGCCAAACACGTGGGAAAAGTTAACGCCGCCTTTCTCGATTACCGAACCGTTTTCGATCACACGGGTGCGACCGCCGCCGCCGGCAGGCCGGGTCCAGGCGTCTTCGATGAAGCGAGTGTCCGTCTCGAAGGTTTCCAGGGCGCTGCAAATGCGGTCTTGCAGGTCAAGCAGGTAGGCTTTGACAGCCTCGGTGCGGGTAGTCATGACATCACCTTGAATCGGGCAACGCTACACGAGGCCATTGGGCATCGGCGGCAAATGGGCGCACAGGATACCACTGCACCCACTGCTGCCACAGTTGACGAAGATCAAGCTTAGGAGTCCGATAGGGGGCTACGCGAAATGACTTAAGGAGAGTGCAGATGGCCAAACGTATCCAGTTCCGTGCCCATGGCGGCCCCGAAGTGCTTGAGTATGTGGACTACACCCCGGCAGAACCCGGCCCGCAGCAGGTTCGCGTGCAGAACAAGGCCATTGGCCTGAACTTCATCGACACCTATTTCCGCAGCGGCCTGTATGCACCACCGGCCTTGCCGTCGGGCCTGGGCGCAGAAGGTGCCGGCGTGGTTGATGCGGTGGGCAGCGAAGTCACTCAATTCAAGGTCGGCGATCGCGTGGCCTACGGCAGCGGCCCGCTGGGCGCCTACAGCGAATTGCATGTGTTGCCGGCTGCCAACCTGGTGCACCTGCCGGACGACATCAGCTTCGAACAGGCCGCCGGCGCGATGCTCAAGGGCCTGACGGTGCAGTACCTGTTGCGCCAGACCTATGAGCTGAAAGGCGGTGAAACCATCCTGTTCCACGCCGCCGCCGGTGGTGTGGGCTCGCTGGCGTGTCAATGGGCCAAGGCCTTGGGCGTGAAGCTGATCGGTACCGTCAGTTCGCCGGAAAAGGCAGCGCTGGCAAAATCCCTCGGCGCCTGGGAAACCATCGACTACAGCAAGGAAAATGTCGCACAGCGCGTGTTGGAACTGACTGACGGCAAGAAATGCCCGGTGGTGTACGACGGCGTAGGCAAGGACACCTGGCTCACCTCGCTGGACAGCGTTGCGCCACGCGGATTGGTGGTGAGTTTCGGTAATGCTTCGGGGGCGGTGGATGGGGTCAACCTGGGGATTCTGGCGGCCAAGGGCTCGCTGTATGTGACCCGGCCGACATTGGCGACCTATGCCAACAACCCGGAAAACCTGCAGGCGATGGCGGATGATCTGTTTTCGATGATCATCAGTGGCAAGTTGCAGATTGATATTAATCAGCGGTTTTCGCTGGGGGATGCGGCGAAGGCTCAGGCAGAGTTGTCGGCGCGGCGCACGACTGGGTCGACCATTCTGTTGCCATAGGGCGTTGGATTTTCAGCGGCTTTGAGGGCCTCTTCGCGAGCAAGTCGAATCGTCGCACCGCCGCTCCCACATTTGTCCGCGTTCCAAAAGTTGGACTCGGTCAAATGTGGGAGCGGGCTTGCTCGCGAAAGCAGGCGGCTCGGTCTCAGGAAGGCCGCACAACCTCACCCGTCGCCAGATCCCGAATCAGACTCGGGTTCTTGCGCCCCCCCAGATTCCCACCCAATACCAGATCCACCTGCCCACGGAAATACTGCTCCACACGAATACGCGTGCGCGCCGCCGGGCGGCCCTGCGGGTTGGCCGAGGTGGAAATCAGTGGCCCGACGAGCGAGCACAGATCCCGCACTTGCGGATGATCAGTCACCCGCAACGCCACCGTGTCATGCACCCCGGTAATCCACTCGGGCAGCAAGTCCTGATGGGGCACCAGCCACGTATTCGGGCCAGGCCAGGTACTGGCCATGCGGTCCATCCACTCATCGGGAAAGTCTTCGAAGAGAAAATCGAACTGACGGATATTGTCGGCAATCAGGATCAGCCCCTTATCCACAGACCGGCCCTTGATCGCCAGCAACCGATCCACCGCTTCTTCGTTCCAAGGGTCACAGCCCAGGCCCCAGACCGCCTCGGTTGGATAGGCAATCACTGCGCCTGCGCGAATTTCTCGTGCGGCTTCTCGCACCCGCCACCTGTTGACCATTACTCACTCTCCGGACTAAAGCTCTGCGCAGTTTACCGATCTTCGTTACAAAACCTAGCCGCGCGCAAGCCAGCGCCCGCTTTCGCAGATCACCCGGCCTTCCAGTTCCAGCTCCGTCAGGCTGGCCAGCACCTCGGACAAGGCCCTGCCACTGGCAATCGCCAGGGCTTCACTGGTGTGGGGCGCCGCGTGCAACAGCGCCACCAGCGGATGATTGACCGCAATCGGCGCCGGGCGGGAGAGGGCCTGCCAGCCACGTAGGTTTTCGAGAATGTGCTCGATGGTTTCCACCAGCACCGCGCCATCGCGGATCAGTTGATGGCAGCCTTTGGCCCCGGGGTGATGGATGGAGCCGGGGATGGCGTATACCTCGCGCCCTTGCTCCGCCGCCAGCCGAGCGGTGATCAGCGAACCACTGGCCATGCTGGCCTCCACCACCAGTACCCCAAGCGACAGGCCACTGATAATACGGTTGCGGCGCGGGAAGTTGCCGGCCTGGGGCGCGGCGTCCAACGGAAACTCGGAAACAACGGCGCTGCCTTGGGCAATCATCGCCTCGGCCAAGCGTCGATGGCGCTGTGGATAAAAATTTTCGAGCCCGGTGCCCAGCACGCCGATTGTATGTCCTCCAACATCCAAAGCCGCCTGGTGAGCAGCACCGTCGATACCCAGGGCAAGGCCACTGGTGATGACAAAACCGGCACTCGCCAGGCTGCGGGAAAACGCGGCGGCGGTATCCATTCCTGGCCTGGAGGCGCGACGGCTGCCGACCATCGCCAGCTGCGGTTTCTCCAGAATCTCCGGGTTGCCGGCGACGAATAATAGCGGGGGTGCATCATCCAATTCTGCAAGCAATGCCGGGTAGTCGGGTTGGTCCCACATCAGCAAATGCTGGGCCGGACGCTCCAACCAGGCCAATGCCGCACTGGCACCATCACGTACTTCCTCGCAACGCCGGGCATCGGCGCTGGCCACCTTGAGCCCCAGGGAGCGCCAGGCACTGGCCGGTGCGCTGATGGCTTTTGACGCAGAACCAAAGGCCTCGATAAGTTTTTTAAAGCCCTTGGGACCCAGTTCCGGCAGCCTGTGCAAGCGTAGTCGGGCTTCCAGTTCTGCCGGGGAAATTTCACGGTCATTCGTCGGTAACATTTGATCGTCCTTGATCGGAACAAGCTGTGGATAACTCTGTTGGTAACTTATTTAGCAACCTAATTATTGTCTTCGTTCAGGCGCCTCAAAACGGTCCATTACCGCCAGCGAACGCGACGCGCTGAGCACCAGGCCGTAGCTGAGCTTTTCGTAGGTACGGAACACCAATAGCGTCCCGGCCGGCTCGTCGGGCATCTTCACCAGAGCACCGGTCACTCGGTCCCGAACGGTTTCCCCGGTTTTCACCACGGCCAGCAAATGGCCTTCCGTCAGGCCGTCACGACGGCCCTTGTTCAGCGTCACCGCGTCCAGCACGCCGATCTGCGTCACGCCCCGTGGCACGTCGATGATGTGTCCGGCAGTGGCGCGAGCAGGCATCTGAATCACCAGGCTGGCGAGGTCGGTGGGCGCTTGCTGGCTGAGCAATCGGTCGCCGGGCCGCACTTCCTGGGTGACGCGCTGCACACCCAACGTGCTGACATCGCCCGCCGTCACAAAACGTGCGGTGCCAATGTCGTCGACGTTGATACCCAGCAATTCCTGGCTTTGCGGGTCGGTATAGGCCTTGCCGCGACGGAAGATCCCGTAGCTTTCGGCGGTAGGGTTCAGGGCACCTCGCGCATAAATACGCTCGCCATCGGCGCCCAATACTCGTCCGGCATCTGCTGCAACAATATAGGGAGCGTGCTCCAGTTCCTGGGGGGTATCGAGAATGCGGTTGTGCAGTAAAAAGCGCTGGATGGCCTGCTGCGTATGAAGCGGCAACGGTTGGCCGGGCTGTGGATAGCTCTCGGGAACCTGGGCAATAACGGCCTGGGCCCACAGCAGCAAGACGAGTAGCGATTTCCTCATGGGGTGAATCTCCTTTATTATGTGCATTCGCGTGAAACGCCTTGGCCTTCGCGGCTTTCGGACGTTTTCCCACGGCACTTATCCCGGCACATCAAGGGTCCATCCCCGGCGCCGACTTGCCTTTACCTCACATGTGCAGCAATTACGCTTATGGCTATTTTGAACATCCTCGAATTTCCGGACTCACGCCTGCGCACCATCGCCAAGCCAGTGGCCGTAGTGGACGCCAAGGTTCGTCAGTTGGTCGATGACATGTTTGAAACAATGTATGAAGCCCCGGGTATCGGCCTCGCCGCGACCCAGGTCGACGTGCATCAGCGCGTCGTGGTCATGGACCTGTCCGAAGACCGCAGCGAGCCCCTGGTGTTTATCAACCCTGAGTTCGAAACCCTGACCGACGAGATGGGCCAGTACCAGGAAGGCTGCCTGTCGGTGCCCGACTTCTACGAGAACGTCGACCGTCCCCAGCGCGTCAAGATCAAGGCCCTGGACCGTGACGGCAAGCCGTTCGAGATGATTGCCGAAGGCCTGCTGGCGGTTTGCATCCAACACGAGTGCGACCACCTCAACGGCAAGCTGTTTGTCGATTACCTGTCCACGCTTAAACGCGACCGGATCAAGAAGAAGCTGGAAAAGAAGCATCGCCAGCAAGCTTGATTCCCTTCTTTCAAAGGCTTGCTCCGGCAAGCCTTTTTCTTTTGTGAGACGTTTCCCATGACCGAGCCACTGCGCATCGTTTTTGCCGGCACCCCCGAATTCGCCGCCGAACACCTCAAGGCCCTGCTCGCCAGCCCTTATGAAATCGTGGCGGTCTACACCCAGCCCGATCGCCCGGCCGGTCGTGGGCAAAAACTGATGCCCAGTCCGGTCAAGCAGCTGGCACTGGAAAACAACATTGTGGTGCTGCAGCCGCCGACCCTGCGCAACGCCGATGCCCAGGCCGAACTGGCTGCGCTGAAGCCAGACCTGCTGGTGGTGGTGGCCTACGGCTTGATCCTGCCCCAGGCTGTGCTGGATATCCCGCGCCTGGGCTGCATCAACAGCCACGCCTCGCTGCTGCCTCGCTGGCGTGGCGCGGCACCGATCCAGCGTGCCGTCGAAGCCGGTGATGCGCAAAGCGGGGTGACCGTGATGCGCATGGAAGCAGGCCTGGACACCGGGCCGATGCTGCTGAAAGTCACCACCCCGATCACCGGGCAAGACACCGGCGGCAGCCTGCATGATCGCCTCGCCGAAATGGGCCCGCCGGCTGTCGTCCAGGCCATCGCAGGCCTGGCTGCCGGCACTCTGCAAGGTGAAGTGCAGGACGACAGCCTCGCCACCTACGCCCACAAATTGAACAAGGATGAAGCCCGCATCGACTGGAGCCGCCCGGCCGTTGAGCTGGAGCGTCTGGTGCGTGCCTTCAACCCGTGGCCGATCTGCCACAGCACGCTCAATGGCGAGGCCTTGAAAGTACTGGCCGCCACCCTGGCCGAAGGCAAGGGCGCCCCCGGCGAGATCATCGGCGCCAGCAAGGACGGCCTGTTGGTAGCGTGCGGTGAACAGGCGCTGTGTCTGACCCGTCTGCAATTGCCCGGCGGCAAGGCGCTGAACTTCAGCGATTTGTTCAACAGCCGCCGTGAGAAATTTGCCGTTGGCATCGTCCTCGGCCAAGCGGTGGACGCGCAATGAACCCACGTCTGGCCGCCGCCAAGGCCCTGGCCGCCGTGCTCAACGGCAAGGCTTCCCTCAATAGTTCGTTGCCGACCCAACTGGATAAAGTCGAAGACCGCGATCGCGGCTTTACCCAGGACCTGGCCTTCGGTACCGCCCGCTGGCAGCCACGTTTATCGGCGCTGGCGGCCAAGCTGCTGCAAAAGCCGTTCAAGGCGGCGGACGCCGATGTCGAGGCGCTGCTGCTGGTGGGCCTCTATCAACTGCTCTACACCCGCGTGCCGGCCCACGCGGCCATCGGCGAAACCGTCGGTTGCGCCGACAAGCTGAAAAAGCCTTGGGCCAAGGCCCTGCTCAACGCCGTGCTGCGCCGCGCCCAGCGCGAAAGCGAAGCGCTGCTGGCCGAGCTGGAACATGACCCGGTGGTGCGCACCGCCCACCCGCGCTGGCTGCAAAAATCCCTGAAGGCGTTCTGGCCCGAGCAGTGGGAAGCCATCTGCGCGGCCAACAACGCGCACCCGCCGATGATCCTGCGGGTCAATCGCCGTCATCACACCCGCGACGCTTATCTCACGTTGCTTGGCGAAGCCGGTGTAGCGGCCACGGCCTGCGTCTACAGCCAGGACGGCATCGTTCTTACAGAACCGGGCGATGTACGTAACCTGCCCGGGTTCGCCGAAGGCTGGATCAGCGTGCAGGACGAAGCCGCTCAACTGGCCGCCGACCTGCTGGACCTGGCCCCGGGCCAACGCGTACTGGACGCCTGTTGCGCCCCCGGCGGCAAGACCTGCCACATCATGGAAGTGCAAGCGGACCTGGCCGGTGTCGTCGCCGTCGACCTGGAAGCCAAGCGCCTGGTGCGTGTGCGGGAAAACCTCGCCCGTCTGGGCCTCAGCGCCGAGCTGATCGCCGCCGACGGCCGCGACACCGCCACCTGGTGGGACGGCAAGCCGTTCCAGCGCATCCTGCTGGACGCACCGTGCTCCGCCACCGGCGTGATCCGCCGCCACCCGGACATAAAGCTGACCCGCCAACCCGACGACATCGCCGCCCTGGCCGTGCTGCAAGGCGAGTTGCTGGACGCGTTGTGGCCGACCCTCGAAGTAGGCGGCATCCTGCTGTACGCCACCTGCTCGACGCTGCCTACCGAAAACACTGAAGTCATCGAAGCCTTCCTGGCTCGCACCAGCGGCGCACGGGAACTGGACCTCGACATCCAGGCCGGGATCAAGCAGCCTCATGGCCGGCAGTTGCTGGCCCAGGAAGGCGGCCACGACGGGTTCTATTACGCCAAGCTGATCAAGATTGCCGCCGCTCGCGGCTGAATGGTTTTAAGGGAGTGACCGGATGAAAATCATCATCCTCGGCGCAGGGCAGGTTGGCGGTACGCTGGCCGAGCATTTGGCCAGCGAAGCCAACGATATCACCGTGGTCGACACCGACGCGGAGCGCCTGCGGGATTTGGGCGACCGTTTGGACATCCGTACTGTACAAGGCCGCGCCTCGTTTCCTACAGTGCTGCGCCAGGCCGGTGCCGACGATGCCGACATGCTGGTGGCAGTCACCAACAGTGACGAAACCAACATGGTTGCCTGCCAGGTCGCCCACACCCTGTTTCACACTCCGACCAAGATCGCCCGAGTGCGTGAGGCCGCGTACCTGACCCGCGCCGGACTGTTCGACAACGACGCGATCCCGGTCGATGTGCTGATCAGCCCGGAACAGGTGGTGACCCATTACATCAAGCGCCTGATCGAACACCCGGGCGCCTTGCAGGTGATCGACTTCGCCGAAGGCAAGGCACAGCTGGTGGCGGTCAAGGCCTACTACGGCGGGCCGTTGGTGGGCCAGCAACTGCGCCAACTGCGCGAGCACATGCCCAACGTCGAGACGCGGGTGGCGGCGATCTTCCGTCGCGACCGGCCGATCCTGCCCCAGGGCGATACGGTGATCGAGGCTGACGACGAGGTGTTTTTCATCGCCGCCAAAGCGAACATTCGCGCGGTGATGAGCGAAATGCGCCGTCTGGATGAGACCTATAAACGCATCGTCATCGCCGGCGGCGGGCAGATCGGTGAGCGCTTGGCCGAGGCCATCGAAAGCCGCTACCAGGTGAAGATCATCGAGATGAATCCGGCACGCTGCCGGTATTTGTCCGACACCCTCGACAGCACCGTGGTCCTGCAGGGCAGCGCCTCGGATCGTGATCTGCTGCTGGAAGAAAACATCGCCGACGCCGACATCTTCCTGGCCCTGACCAACGATGACGAAGCCAACATCATGTCGTCGTTGCTGGCCAAGCGGCTGGGGGCGAAGAAGGTGATGACCATCATCAACAACCCGGCCTACGTCGACCTGATCCAGGGCGGCGATATCGACATCGCCATCAGCCCGCAACTGGCGACCATCGGCACCTTGCTGGCCCACGTGCGCCGCGGCGATATCGTCAGTGTGCACTCGTTGCGCCGGGGTGCGGCGGAAGCCATCGAGGCGATTGCCCACGGTGATTCAAAATCGAGCAAGGTGATTGGCAAGGCGATCCGCGATATCGGCCTGCCGCCGGGCACCACCATTGGTGCAATCATTCGCGATGAAGAAGTGATCATCGCCCACGACGACACGGTGATCGCCACGGGCGACCACGTGATTCTGTTCCTTGTGGATAAAAAACATATCCGCGATGTGGAGAAGCTGTTCCACGTGGGCCTGAGCTTTTTCTGATCAAACGGAGTGACCGACATGCTCGAATCCCTGGAAAAAATGCTCGCCAAGGGTGTGGATAACTCACTGCTGCGGTTTGGTTTGGGCAAGGGTTATCTTGATCTGAAGGACAACGCCAAGGCGGCCGAGCATTTGCAGAAATGCGTCGAGTTCGACCCGAAGTATTCGGCGGCGTGGAAGCTGTTGGGCAAGGCGCAGCTGGGGCAGGGTGATAACGCTGCAGCGCGGTTAGCTTGGGAGAAGGGTATTGAAGCGGCCCTGGCACATGGCGACAAGCAGGCCGAAAAGGAAATGACCGTATTCCTGAAGAAACTCGACCGCCAAGCTTAAGCAGAACCCAATGTGGGAGCGGGCTTGCTCGCGAAGGCGTCGTGTCAGTCACCGAATTTGTGTCTGATACACCGCCTTCGCGAGCAAGCCCGCTCCCACATTTTGTTTTGTGCCAACCTTGAGTCAGCCGTACATCAATACCACCGCGCCTCACCCGGCGGGCGTTTCTTGAAGCGTTTCATGCTCCACATGTACTGGCTCGGGTAAGCCCCCACATAGCGCTCCACCACCTTGCTCATCGCCGCACACGAAGTGGCGGTGTCGGTGCTGTACATGTCTTCCGGCGCCGCTTCCAGGATCACTTTGTAGCCCGAGCCATCCGGCAGCCGCAGGGCATGCAGGAACACCCCGACCGCCTTGTGCCCCGCCAGCATGTTCGGCACGAACTTGCTGGTCAGCGCCTGGGTGGCGAAGAACGGCACGAAGATCCCGGCCGATTCCGCCGGCTCCGGATCCGCAGGAATCCCCACCTGGCCGCCTTTGCGCACTTCCTTGATGACACTGAGGATGCCTTCCTTGGTGGACGCCGCCACGCGGTTACCCAGTTGCACCCGCTGTTTGCGCAGCAAGTCATCCACCGCCTTGAGCTTCGGCGGGCGGTAGAAAATGATCGGTTTGCACTGGCTGCAATAGAAGTGGTTCAACACTTCCCAGTTGCCCAGGTGGCTGGTGATACCGACCACGCCTTTGCCCGAGGCCAGGGCTTCGTGCAGCACTTCCAGGCCTTCGACCTCGCGCACCAGGTCGATGGAACGCTGGGCCGGCCAGATCCAGGCGCAGGCGCTTTCGGTCAGGGACTTGCCGATGTCCATCAGGCTGCGTCCAACGAGACGCTCGCGCTCGGCCGGATCCATGTCCGGGAAGCATTTGGACAGGTTGATCCGCACCGTCTCGCGGGAACGGTTGGGGGTTTTCCACATGATCCAGCCAATTGCCGAACCGACCGCTTGCACCGCGCGCCAGGGCAGCAGGGCAAACAACCGAAGAGCGCCTACCAGCAAGGCGCCTTTAAACTTTTCCACAGGTCACTCCTGATCGTGTGTGGTGCGCAAAGCCGCCATTCTAACCGGCGTTGGCGAGGTCCGCGTAACGGTCGCAGTCCTGAGTGTGGTCCATGACCATGCCCGAGGCCTGCATGAACGCGTAGCAGATGGTCGGCCCGACGAACGTGAAGCCGGCTTTTTTCAAGGCTTTGCTCATGGCCTCAGCCTCCGGCGTAATGGCCGGGACCTGGCTGCGGTCCTTGAAATGATTGACCTTGGGCACGCCGCCCACAAACGACCACAGAAACTCCACGGGGTCCTGCAGCGCCAACCAGGCGGCGGCATTGCGCCGGGTGGCATTGAGTTTCAGGCGGTTACGCACGATGCCCGGATCGAGCATCAGCGCTTCGATCTCGGCATCGCTCAGTTGGGCCAGACGCTGCGTATCAAAGCCGAACAAGACCTTTCGATAATGCTCGCGTTTGCGTAAAACGGTGATCCAGGACAGGCCCGCCTGGAACCCTTCGAGCAAAAGCAACTCGAACAGTCCCTGCGCATCGCGCAGCGGCGTTCCCCACTCCTGATCGTGATAAGCCATGTACAGCGGATCTTCAGAACACCAAAAGCAGCGTGGCATAAGGCTCCAGGGGATGGTGGCGCGGCCGAATCGGGTATACTCCCGCTCTTTAAATCGCAGCCCAAGTAACAGGTGAATTTCGTGAGCCAGCCTACGCCAGCCGTGCGTACCTTCCAAGACTTGATCCTCGCCCTCCAGCAATACTGGGCCGAGCAAGGTTGTGTGGTACTTCAGCCCTACGATATGGAAGTAGGCGCCGGCACTTTCCACACCGCTACCTTCCTGCGGGCCATCGGCCCGGAAACCTGGAACGCCGCTTATGTGCAGCCCAGTCGTCGCCCGACTGACGGCCGCTACGGCGAAAACCCGAACCGCCTGCAGCACTACTACCAGTTCCAGGTGGTTCTGAAGCCAAACCCGGACAACTTCCAGGAGCTGTACCTGGGCTCGTTGAAACATGTCGGCCTGGACCCGCTGGTCCACGACATCCGTTTCGTCGAAGACAACTGGGAATCGCCAACCCTGGGCGCCTGGGGCCTGGGCTGGGAAGTCTGGCTCAACGGCATGGAAGTGACGCAGTTCACTTACTTCCAGCAAGCCGGCGGCATCGAGTGCTACCCGGTGACCGGCGAGATCACCTACGGTCTCGAGCGCCTGGCCATGTACCTGCAAGGCGTGGACTCGGTCTACGATCTGGTGTGGGCTGACGGCCCGTTCGGCAAGGTGACCTACGGCGACGTGTTCCACCAGAACGAAGTGGAGCAGTCGACCTACAACTTCGAACACGCGAACGTCGAGAAGCTGTTCGAACTGTTCGACTTCTATGAAAGCGAAGCCAAGCGCCTGATCGAACTGGATCAGCCGTTGCCGTTGCCAAGCTATGAAATGGTTCTGAAGGCATCCCACACCTTCAACCTGCTGGACGCCCGTCGTGCCATCTCGGTAACTGCGCGCCAGCAATACATCCTGCGTGTACGCACCCTGGCGCGTTCCGTCGCCCAAGCCTACCTGTTGGCTCGCGCCAAGCTGGGCTTCCCGATGGCCACCCCGGACCTGCGTGATGAAGTGTTGGCTAAGCTGGAGGCTGCACAATGAGTGCTCAAGATTTCCTGGTTGAACTGGGCACCGAAGAGCTGCCACCCAAGGCACTGAATACCCTGGCCGACGCATTCCTGGCCGGTATCGAAAAAGGCCTGCAAACCGCTGGCCTGAAGTTCGCCGCAAAAAAGGTCTACGCCGCGCCGCGCCGACTGGCTGTGTTGCTCACCGCACTGGAAACCCAGCAGCCGGACCGCAGCATCAACCTCGACGGCCCGCCACGCCAGGCCGCCTTCGATGCTGAAGGCAACCCGACTCAAGCCGCCCTTGGTTTTGCCAAGAAGTGTGGCGTCGAGCTGAGCGAGATCGACCAGAGCGGCCCGAAGCTGCGTTTCAGCCAGGTCATCACCGGCAAGCCGACCGCCAGCCTGTTGCCGACCATCGTTGAAGACTCGCTGAACGACCTGCCGATTCCCAAGCGCATGCGCTGGGGTGCCCGCAAGGAAGAGTTCGTGCGCCCGACCCAATGGCTGGTGATGCTGCTCGGTGACCAGGTCATCGACTGCACCATCCTCGCCCAGAAGGCCGGCCGTGATTCACGTGGCCACCGCTTCCACCATCCGGAAGCCGTGCGCATCACCGCGCCCGCCAACTACCTCAATGACCTGCGTGCAGCCTATGTGCTGGCGGATGCCAATGAGCGCCGCGAGCTGATCAGCAAGCGTACCGAAGAGCTGGCCCGCCTGCAGGAAGGCACCGCCATCGTGCCGCCAAGCCTGCTGGACGAAGTGACCGCTTTGGTTGAATGGCCAGTGCCGCTGGTGTGCTCGTTCGAGGAGCGTTTCCTCGACGTGCCGCAGGAAGCGCTGATCACCACCATGCAGGACAACCAGAAGTATTTCTGCCTGCTGGACGTCGACGGCAAGCTGCTGCCGCGCTTCATCACCGTGGCCAACATCGAAAGCAAGGACCCGCAGCAGATCATCGCCGGTAACGAAAAAGTCGTTCGCCCGCGCCTGACTGACGCCGAGTTCTTCTTCAAGCAAGACAAGAAGCAGAAGCTCGAAGACTTCAACCTGCGCCTGCAGAACGTGGTGTTCCAGGAAAAACTCGGCAGCGTATACGACAAGGCCGTACGGGTTTCCAAGCTGGCGGCCTACATCGCGCCACGCATTGGTGGCGATGCTGCCTGGGCTGCGCGTGCCGGCCTGCTGTCCAAGTGCGACCTGGCCACCGAGATGGTCGGCGAGTTCCCGGAGATGCAAGGTGTTGCCGGTTACTACTACGCCCTGAATGATGGCGAGCCGCAGGACGTCGCCCTCGCGCTGAACGAGCAGTACATGCCGCGCGGTGCCGGCGCCGAGCTGCCGACCACCCTCACCGGTGCGGCCGTGGCCATCGCTGACAAGCTGGATACCCTCGTCGGTATCTTCGGTATCGGCATGTTGCCTACCGGCAGCAAAGACCCGTATGCGCTGCGCCGTGCGGCCCTGGGCGTGCTGCGCATCCTGATCGACAAGAAGCTCGACCTCGACCTGACCCAGGCCGTGGTGTTTGCGGTTGGCCAGTTCGGTGCCAAGGTCAAGCAAGCGGGCCTGGCCGAGCAAGTGCTGGAG
Source organism: Pseudomonas sp. GP01-A4 (assembly GCF_058780865.1). NCBI lineage: Bacteria > Pseudomonadati > Pseudomonadota > Gammaproteobacteria > Pseudomonadales > Pseudomonadaceae > Pseudomonas > Pseudomonas sp. GP01-A4. The sequence goes on along the minus strand of NZ_JBYSWF010000007.1, from coordinate 48,325 downwards.
TTCGTGTTCGACCGTCTGCGTGCGCGTTACGAAGACGAAGGTGTGGACGTTTCGGTGTACCTGTCGGTACGTGCCCTGCAACCAGGTTCGGCGCTGGACTTCGACCAGCGTGTGCAGGCCGTACAGGCCTTCCGCAAGCTGCCGGAAGCCGGTGCCCTGGCCGCCGTGAACAAGCGTGTGTCGAACCTGCTGAGCAAGGCCGACAACCTCGGCAATGCCGAAGTCGACCCGGGCCTGTTTGCCGATGCCAAGGAGTTCTCGCTGAACTCGGCCATCGCCAAGGCGGAAAACGCAGTGAAGCCGCTGATCGCCGAACGCAACTACGCCGAAGCCTTGGCGCGCCTGGCCACCTTGCGTGAGCCGGTGGATGCGTTCTTCGAAGCGGTGATGATCAATGCCGAAGACGCGGGCGTGCGGAAAAACCGCTACGCCATGCTGGCGCGCCTGCGCGGCCTGTTCATCAATATCGCTGACATTTCCGTACTGAGCTGACCATGTTGAAACTGCTGATTCTCGATCGGGACGGAGTGATCAATTACGACTCCGACGCTTACATCAAATCGGTGGCGGAATGGATTCCACTGCCCGGCTCGATCGAGGCCATCGCGCAGTTGAGCAAAGCGGGCTGGACAGTGGCCATCGCCACCAACCAGTCCGGCATCGCCCGCGGCTACTACGACATCGCCACCCTCGACGCCATGCACGCGCGCCTGCGCACGCTGGTGGCCGAGCAGGGCGGTGAAGTAGGGCTGGTGGTGTATTGCCCGCACGGCCCGGATGAAGGCTGCGATTGCCGCAAGCCCAAACCGGGTATGCTTAAAACTATTGCTGAACATTACAACGTGCCGTTGGCTGGGCTATGGTTTGTCGGGGACAGCCTCGGTGACCTGGAAGCCGCCAAAGCCGTCGACTCTCAGCCAGTTTTGGTAAAAACCGGGAAAGGCGAAAAGACCCAGGCTAAAACCCTGCCGGTAGGTACCTTGATTTTTGACGATCTGGCGGCGGTTGCCGCAGAACTTATCAACAACTAGCAGCCCTTCTGACTTCCTGACCAAGGACTGTTCGGGAGCGCGCTTTTAACAGGCGGGCGTTGTCCCGCAACGGTAAATGCCGCCATGTCGATTTTGCAGGCCATCAGAACCTTCTTCTTTTACCTGCTGTTGGGCACCAGCTCTTTTCTCTGGTGCACCCTGAGCTTTTTTATCGCGCCTTTCCTGCCGTTCAAGGCGCGCTATCGTTTCATCAACGTCTTTTGGTGCAACTGCGCGCTGTGGTTGACCAAGGTGTTCCTGAATATTCGTTTCGAGATCAAGGGCGCCGAAAACGTCCCGGACCAGCCTTGTGTGATTCTGTCGAACCACCAGAGCACCTGGGAAACCTTTTTCCTGTCTGCGTATTTCTCGCCCCTGAGCCAAGTGCTCAAGCGTGAGCTGCTGTACGTGCCATTCTTCGGCTGGGCCATGGCCATGCTGCGACCGATCGCCATCGACCGCGACAACCCCAAGGCCGCACTCAAGCATGTGGCCAAGAAGGGCGATGAGCTGTTGAAGGATGGGGTTTGGGTGCTGATCTTCCCTGAAGGCACACGCGTGCCCTACGGCACTGTGGGCAAGTTCTCACGTGGCGGTACGGCCCTGGCGGTGAACGCCGGGCTGCCGGTGCTGCCGATTGCCCACAACGCCGGCAAGTTCTGGCCAAAGACCGGCTGGGCCAAGCGTGAAGGCACCATCACTGTAATCATTGGCGAGCCCATGTATGCCGAGGGCGAAGGCCCACGTGCCATTGCAGCGCTGAACGACCGTGCCCAGGCATGGAATGAAGCGCAACAAAGAGCCATGGGTTCGTTGCCGCCGGAGCCGGTTGTGGTCGACACGCCGGTGATTTGAGTTTCTGTGGATAACCTGTGTACGGTTTGTTGGCGAATTGCGCTTTTTAGCTTATAGGCTGCTGATTTACTTACATATTTCCCAAGCTCATAAAACGGCGGAAAAGGTGCATAAGTTTTTCCGCATTAAAAAACCGGTCCTTGAGACCGGTTTTTTATGCACAGGTGAAAAGCCGCGATTCAGTCTCGCCACAATGGCAGTTGAAGGATGAAGGTCGTACCTTTATCCACCTCGCTCTCGCAGCGAATTCTCCCACCGTGACGATCCACGACGGCCTTGACCATGGTCAGCCCCAACCCCAATCCTTCACTGCCCTGAGCCGAGGCGAAGCGCCGGTATTGAGCGAAGAGTTCGGGCAAATCCTGCGGGGAGATTCCTCGCCCCTGGTCGCTGATACGGCACTGCAAAGCGTCTTCATGGCTGGTCAGGCTTAACGTAACGGTGGTGCCCGATGGGCTGTATTTCACCGCATTTTCCAACAGGTTGAACAAGGCTCGGGTCAGCAGCGATTGGTCTGCCCACACCGTTTCTTCGCCGTCTTCATCCAGGTGATGGACCAGGCGAATGCCTTTCAACTGGGCGTGCACTGCGACTTGATCAAATGCGTCGAGCACCAACATGGCGAACAGGCTGGGCTGGAATTGGTAGCCATCGGATTCGGCTTTCGCCAGCTGCACGAATGATTCGGTCAGGTTCAGGGCACGGCGGACTTGTTGTTCGATCTGCGCAAATATCGGCGCGGCGGTGTCCTGAACATCCAACAGGGCCAGGATCGCCGAATGCGGCGCACGCAAGTCATGGGACAGAAAGCGCAGCAGGGTCTCCCGTTGCTGCTGGGCATCACGCTCAATGCTCAGGTCTGTGAGGCTCAGCAGCCAGCCCAGGGCCACGTCACCGTCTGCGGGCAGCAGCGGCGCCAGGTCGAGGCGCAGGCTGCGGTCAAGGGTGTCGCGGAACTCGACAATCTCCAGCGTCGACAGGGCAGGGCGAACACCGTCCTGCAGTGGTGGATAACCTAATGTGGCGAGCTGATCCAAGAGGTTTTCGGCCACCAGTTCATTGCCGAACACATCGCGGGCAATTCGATTGGCCAGCAGGACGTTGCCCTTGGGATCGGTAATCAAGGTTGCTACAGGCAAACATTCCAGCCCATCGGCCATGAAGCGACGAGTGTCCCGGGTACGGCTGACCGCTTGTTCGAGGGCGAAGATTCGTCCCTGCAATACATCACCCTGGCTGGCGGGCGCTCGACGGCGCTCCGGGAGCACTTTGGGTTCGTTGTCCAGGCGTGCCAGTTCCCAGCCGAAGTAGGCCAGGATCACGCTCAGGCGCCGCCAGTTCCAGATCAGATAGCTGAGCAACATGCCAACCAGACTTGCTGCCGGCGACCACCAATGGCCCAGGCGCAACAGGCCCCAAGAACCCAGAAGCGCAGCCCCCATGCAACCGAGGGTCAGCCACAGTGCATAACGCGGTCGAAACAGCAGAAGGCCCAACAGCACCGCGACCATCGCGGTGGCCAGTAGCGTCGCCATCCACACGGGCAGATCGACAATACTGCGCCCTTGCAGCAAGCCATTGAGAATATTTGCCTGGATCTCCACGCCCGGGGTGGTGCCGACACTGGCCGAAAGCGGCGTGACATAACGGTCGCCCATGCCCGGTGCCGTAGCGCCAATAAGGATCAAGCGGTCGCGCAGCAACTCGGATGGCACCTCCCCGCGCAAGACACTGATATACGGCACGCTGGGAAAGCCGGCATGACTGGCAATAAAAGGAATTCGAATGGCATTTTCCCGCTGCCAGCTGGAGCTTTCCGACGGACCAGGTGCGCCCGGCATTCCGGATCGCTGGCCGCTCAGTTCAAACGCCAGCCAGGCTAACTGCGGTGTCAAATTACCGGGTGGACCTTCACGCAAATACAGGCTTCGAACGATGCCGTCGCTGTCCGCTTCCACGTTGATATGGCCGACGCTACGGGCGCAATCACGCAAGGGCAACACAGGCAGGATTTGCGCCACAGGCTGGCCGTAGCGTGGCGAACCTTCACGAATCAAAGGCAACAGGACGTTGCCAGCGCTGCACATAGCCTCGGCCAGGCGCAGGTCATTGGCTGGCTCCCGGGCGGGCTCGCTGAAGATCACATCAAACAGGATGCCGGCAGGCTTGGCGGCGCTCAGCCGATCAAGCAGGTCGGCATGCACACGTCGGGACCACGGCCATTGGCCGAGCTCCTTCAGGCTTCGGTCGTCGATCGTTACCAGCAGGATGCGTGGATCCACCGATAAAGGCGCCAGCCGGCGGAGGCTGTCATACAGCGGGTTATTGAGGGCCAGGCCAGGGCTCAGGGACAGGAAGGCCGTGATGGGTAATAGCAACAGGCTGACCCACAGCCATTCGCGCACCAGGCCATTGAACAGCCGCTGAGCCTGAGTCGGTTGGCGCTTTTCAGCCCTGTGCAACAGCCTCACCGGCTCGCGTCCAGGGCACTACTGCACGCGGTTCGCGGGTGGGTAATAGAAAATGTCATAAACCCCGGTTTCTCCCTCAAGCCCGTGTTCATCATATGCCGACAAGCGAACGTGATAGAACGATGCTTTCAGCCCAGTGAAGCGCATTTGCGGCTTGTCGGAGAAGTTTTCCTGCTTGATGTTCAGAAACTCCTTATCGGTCGCGACCTGGGCCCGGTAGCGCTGGGCCCCGGCCAATGGCCGCAGGAACAGGGTCCAGACAGGCGCATCGCCCTTTTGGCCGTCCTGGCCGACCAACCGTGGCGCATCAAGCAGTTCCACGGGTTTGAGTTCGCCTTGTTTCTTGAAGGCCAGGCCCTGCCGCGCACCAACCTTTACTTCACCAGAGACTGGACCGGTAATGGGCTTCTTCTTGATAGGGCGCGGGCTCGGTGGAGCGTCATCACGATTGACCGCCACTTGCCCGTTGAGTACTTCCACCAGCGATTGTTCGCCATCGTTACGTACACGGAAATGCGTGCCGCGTACCCCCAGAACGCCCACCGGGGTCATGATCTGGAAACGGTCATAGTCGCTGGCACGCTTGATCACGTAAGCCTCGACCTGACCTTCTTCAAGAATCACCTGGGGAATGGATTGCTCCTCGACCAGATGCAATCGGACCTGGGAGCTGGAGGGCAAGACAATCCGCGAGCCGTCCCCCAGCAACAGGCTGACAAATGCGCCCGATGAGGTTTTTACGCTTTCTTGTTCATCAATGAACATGCCTTCTTCCAGGGCCGTGGACACACCCTTGGCATCCAGTTTCCAGGCTTCACCCGTGAGGTGCTGCACCACTGCCGGAAGCGGTTGCGCGCGGCACATCCGGTTGTCGTCGATATAGGGTGCACGGGGAGGGGAAGGGCGTGCCAAGGCCGGAAGACTCACTACGCCAAGCGTAACGATCAGGCCCGAACTCAACAGCGTAGAAGCGGCAGAGCGGAATCGGCAAGGGAAAAAGGTCATGGCGCTCATCAAGATTCTAGTTCTAATGGGTCATCAGAAAGCACTTTCAGGCAGCGTCTTGCAGCGGGAAGACCTTGAGTACCGTCTACGATACTCGATGAGGTATCCAGTCGATAGCCGAAATATCTGGGAGCGTGAGATCCATTGCAGAAGATGACACGTCCCTGTGTCGGAGCACTTCCGTCGCTCCAATCCGTGCGTCATCCAGCGAGAGCGAATTTACCTACAACATAGGTGCATCGGACCGATTCGCAACATTTGTTCAGATTTGCGGGTACTTAAAATACCCAACGTTGGGTCTGCTGCTGTTCGCTGAGTTGCTGAAACGGTGAACGGGCGAAGCCCATGCCATTGCCGGGCTCACTCAAAGTCTGCCGTTCCTCGAACGGCATAGGTATCGCCGGCTTATTGGCCCCGACCGTTTCCGTGCCCAGCGTAGCAACCATCACCACCAATACCAGTCTTCCCCATACATCAACCTTCCCCAGAACGGCCATACGTCTCGAAACAGCATAAAACCAGATTGCCATTGATCCTTTTCCTGAAGGTCTCGAGCCGGTATCTTCCCAGCTTGGGTGTTGACGATTTCCAATGGCTTGCGGCCATTTGATATCAGCGTACCGAGAGATTCAGAGGGCCTGAGAATCTGGCCATAATTGTTCAGATTCGATGCCCGCATTCTTCAATAAGAAAGGACCCTGCCATGCGTGTCGCAATATTGGATGACGAACCTGCTGAACTGCGGCGGGTGGAACAGACACTGCGACAAATCCCCAGCGCTGCGGATCAGCCATGGACCCTGCACTGCTTCGAGCGTGGAGAAGACCTGCTGCGACAACTGCGCCGCGAGACCTTCGACTTGCTGATCCTTGACTGGCAACTGCCCGACCTCAGTGGCCTGGCATTGCTGCGCTGGACCCGCGAGCACATGGAAGCGCCGCCAGCCGCCATCATGCTTACCAGCCGCGATGCCGAGAGCGATATCGTCCAGGCGCTGAACAGTGGTGCAGATGATTACGTCAGCAAGCCGTTTCGTCCCAATGAGCTTAAGGCTCGGGTGAATGCCGTTCTGCGTCGCCACGGGTTGCAGAAGTCTGCAGCCAGTGAGGTGCATACCTTCAATGACCTGACCTTTGATGATGCTGAACTCACGGTGAGCAGGGCGGGAAAACCCATCAGCCTGACGGAGCGCGAATACCGCCTGGCGCGGTGCCTGTTTGAGAACCTGGCGCGGCCGCTGTCTCGAGAGTACCTGTATGAACGGTTCTGGACCCATGAGGAGATGGTGTCGTCGCGGCCGCTGGATACGCATATTTATCGGCTGCGGAATAAGCTCGGGCTGACGGCGGATCGGGGTTGGCAGTTGCTGACGATCTATGGGTACGGATATCGGTTGGAGAGTGTGACGGCGGCTTCCGAGGACTGAGATGTTCCACGTGGAGCATTTATAAAATGCTCATATCCAGCCCATAAAAAAGGCCAACGCTAAGCGTTGGCCTTTTTTGTTTTTGCGCTGCAACCTGATCAGAAGTCCAGGTTGGAAACCGCCAGGGCATTGCTCTCGATGAAGTCACGACGAGGCTCGACCGCATCACCCATCAGGGTGTTGAAGATCTGGTCCGCGCCAATGGCGTCTTCGATGGTCACGCGCAGCATGCGACGCTGGGCTGGGTCCATGGTGGTTTCCCACAGCTGATCCGGGTTCATTTCGCCCAGACCTTTGTATCGCTGAATGGTATGGCGCTTGGTGCTTTCCGCCATCAACCAGTCCAGGGCTTCCTTGAACTCTTTGACCGCTTTCTTGCGCTCGCCACGCTGAATGTAAGCACCGTCGTCCAGCAGGGTGCTCAGTTGCGCGCCGAGGGTAACAACCGTCTTGTAGTCGTTGCTGCCGAAGAAGTCGCGGTTGAAGGTGACGTAGTTCGACAGGCCGTGGGAGATCAGTTCGACCTCTGGCAGCCAGACGTTACGTTCACGGTCTTCACGCAGGCTGGCTTTGTAGACCAGGCCGGATTTTTCAACGGTACGCAGGCGGACTTCGTACTGGGCCAACCAAGCCTGCATGTGGGCATGATCACCCAACTGCTCCAGGCTGACGGATGGCAGGTAGATGAAGTGCTCGGTCAGCTCCTGGGGGTACAGGCGCGACAAACGCTTGAGGGTCTTCATCACCATGCGGAAGTCGTTTACCAGGCGCTCCAACGCTTCACCGGAGATGCCCGGGGCTTCGTCGTTCAAGTGCAGGCTCGCATCTTCCAGGGCCGACTGCGTCATGTACTCTTCCATGGCGTCGTCGTCTTTGATGTATTGCTCTTGCTTGCCTTTTTTCACTTTGTACAACGGCGGCTGGGCGATGTAGATGTAGCCACGCTCGATCAACTCCGGCAACTGACGGAAGAAGAACGTCAGCAGCAGGGTGCGGATGTGCGAACCGTCAACGTCAGCATCGGTCATGATGATGATGTTGTGGTAGCGCAGCTTGTCGATGTTGTACTCATCGCGGCCGATGCCACAGCCCAGGGCGGTGATCAAGGTGCCGACTTCCTGCGAGGAAATCATCTTGTCGAAACGCGCCTTCTCGACGTTGAGGATCTTACCCTTCAACGGCAGGATGGCCTGGGTGCGACGGTTGCGACCCTGCTTGGCGGAACCGCCAGCAGAGTCACCTTCCACCAGGTACAGTTCGGAGAGGGCAGGGTCTTTCTCCTGGCAGTCAGCCAGTTTGCCCGGCAGGCCGGCGATATCCAGCGCACCTTTACGACGCGTCATCTCACGGGCTTTACGCGCCGCTTCACGAGCCCGTGCTGCGTCGATCATCTTGCCGACAACCAGCTTGGCTTCGTTCGGGTTTTCCAGCAGGAAGTCGGAGAAGTACTTGCCCATTTCCTGTTCGACCGCTGTCTTCACTTCGGAGGACACCAGCTTGTCTTTGGTCTGGGAGCTGAACTTCGGATCCGGAACCTTGACCGAGATAATGGCGGTCAGGCCTTCGCGGGCATCGTCACCGGTGGTGGCGACTTTGTGTTTCTTCGCCAAGCCTTCCGCTTCGATGTAGGTGTTCAGGTTACGCGTCAGTGCAGAACGGAAACCCACCAGGTGAGTACCGCCATCGCGCTGAGGAATGTTGTTGGTGAAGCACAACAGGTTCTCGTTGAAGCTGTCGTTCCACTGCAGGGCGATTTCTACGCCGATGCCGTCTTCACGCTGGATGTTGAAGTGGAACACCTGATTGACCGCGGTCTTGTTGGTGTTCAGGTATTCAACGAACGCACGCAGACCGCCTTCGTACTTGAACAGCTCTTCCTTGCCGCTGCGTTCGTCCTTGAGGACGATACCCACACCGGAGTTCAGGAAAGACAGTTCACGAATCCGCTTGGCCAGAATGTCCCAGCTGAAGTGGATGTTCTTGAAGGTTTCAGCCGAAGGCTTGAAGTGAATCTGCGTACCAGTGCTTTCGCTGTCACCGACGATTTTCATCGGTTCCTGTGGAACACCATGAACGTAAGTCTGTTCCCAGATCTTGCCGCTACGACGTACAGTCAGGATCAGCTCTTCAGAAAGGGCGTTTACTACCGAAACACCTACACCGTGCAAACCGCCGGATACTTTATAGGAGTTATCGTCGAACTTACCGCCGGCGTGGAGCACGGTCATGATGACCTCTGCCGCCGAAACGCCTTCTTCTTTATGCACATCTACCGGAATGCCGCGACCGTTGTCGCGTACGGTGATGGATTCGTCCGGGTGGATGATGATGCTGATGTCGTCGCAGTGACCGGCCAAAGCTTCGTCGATCGAGTTATCGACCACCTCGAACACCATGTGGTGCAGACCGCTGCCATCATCGGTATCACCGATGTACATACCGGGACGTTTGCGTACGGCATCCAAACCTTTAAGCACTTTAATGCTGGTCGAGTCGTACGTATTCGTATTTTCTTCGCTCATGCCTTCACTCCCGATGGTCGTGGGTCTGGGTGATACGGCCTTGTTCCACGTGGAACAAAGCGACTGGCGTTTCCGTCTGCCAGCCTTCCCTCAATAATTCGTGGTCTACACAGGTGATAAACACCTGGCAGCGTAAGTCTTCCAACAAGCGGCATAACGCGCGGCGGTGCTGCTCGTCCAGTTCGGACGGCAAGTCATCCACCAGATAAATACATTGCCCGCGCCGGGCCTGGCTAACCAGATGCCCCTGGGCGATACGCAAAGCGCAGACCACCAACTTCTGCTGACCGCGGGACAAGATATCCGCAGCATTATGTGCGCCCAATCTAAGGCGCAAATCAGCCCGTTGTGGTCCGGCCTGGGTGTGACCAATTTGCTGATCCCGTTGCAAGGACGTCGCGAGCACTGCACTCAGTTCCCGGTCTTTGTCCCAACCACGGTAGTAGCTCAACGTCAGCCCCTCGAGTTCAAGTAACTCGCTCAAGGTCTGCTCAAAGACTGGTTTCAAGGCTTTGATATAGGCGCGGCGGTATTCATCTATTTCAGCGCTGGCCAGGCACAGTTCCCGGTCCCAAGCAGCTTGTGAAGCGGCGTCAAGTGTACCATGCCGCAGCCATGAGTTCCGCTGCCGCAGGGCCTTCTGCAGGCGCTGCCAAGTGGCCATGAAACGCGGTTCCACGTGGAACACTCCCCAATCGAGGAATTGCCTGCGGATTTTTGGCGCGCCTTCCAGCAAGCGGAAGCTGTCCGGGTTGATCAGTTGCAGTGGCAGGATTTCTGCCAGCTGCGCAGCACTGCGAGCATTCTGCCCATCGATGCGGATTTGAAACTCCCCCTGACGATCACGAGAAATCCCCAGGCTGCTATGACCGCCTTCGGCCAATTCGACTTGGCCAAATACTGTGCACGCCAGTTGTTCGTACTGAATCACCGGTAACAAGCGGGCACTGCGAAAGGAACGAGCGAGCCCCAGCAGGTGAATGGCTTCCAGCACGCTGGTTTTGCCACTGCCGTTGGCGCCGTGGAGGATATTGATGCGGGGGGAGGGGGAGAAGGTCACCGGGTGCAAATTGCGCACCGCGGTGACCGAGACGCGACTGAGGGACATCTAGCTTCTGCTGAACATGATTACAGGCGCATCGGCATGACAACGTAAGCCGAGTCATCGTTGTCGGATTCTTGTACCAGGGCGCTGCTGTTGGAGTCAGACAGAATCAGGCGAACCTGTTCAGTGGTCATCACGCCCAGCACGTCCAGCAGGTAGCTGACGTTGAAGCCGATTTCCAGGTTGCCGCCGTTGTAGTCGACGCCCACTTCTTCTTCCGCTTCTTCCTGCTCAGGGTTATTCGCCTGGATTTTCAGTTGGCCGTTGGCCAATTGCAGGCGGATACCACGGTATTTCTCGTTGGAAAGAATAGCGGTACGGCTGAACGCTTCACGCAGGGCCTGACGATCACCGATCACCAGCTTGTCGCCGCCTTTAGGCAGAACGCGCTCGTAATCCGGGAACTTGCCGTCAACCAGCTTGGAAGTGAAGGTGAACTCGCCAGTGGTCGCGCGGATGTGGTGCTGGCCCAGCACGATACTGACATTGCCATCCGGCTCAGTCAGCAGGCGCGCGAGTTCCAGAATACCTTTACGCGGCACGATCACCTGGTGGCGATCCGGCTGACCGATATCGGCTTTCATCGAGCACATGGCCAGTCGGTGACCGTCGGTGGCTACGGCGCGGATGATGCCTTCGGAGACTTCCAGCAGCATGCCGTTAAGGTAATAACGCACGTCCTGCTGGGCCATGGCGAAACTGGTGCGCTCGATCAAACGGCGCAGTCGGCTTTGTTCCAGGCTGCAGGTCAGCGAGCCTGGGCCTTCTTCCACGGTCGGGAAGTCGTTGGCCGGCAAGGTCGACAGGGTGAAACGGCTGCGACCGGCCTTGACCACCAGCTTTTGCTCATCAACCTTGATGTCGATCAGCGCGTCGTTGGGCAGGCTTTTGCAGATGTCCATCAGCTTGCGCGCCGGCACGGTGATCTCGCCGGGTTCGGCGGGCTCTTCGAGCTGGACGCGACCGACCAGCTCGACTTCGAGGTCGGTACCGGTCAAGGACAATTGCTGGCCTTCGACAACCAGCAATACGTTGGAAAGCACCGGCAAGGTCTGTCGGCGCTCGACGACGCCTGCGACCAGTTGCAGGGGTTTCAACAGGGCTTCGCGTTGAATGGTGAAATGCATGGTCTAGTCCCTTGCCTTAATAAGCTGCGCTGGTGTTCATCAAGTAGTCAGTGTACGCAGCAGGTTCTTGTAGTCCTCGCGAATATCCGCGTCGGATTCCTTAAGTTCGTTGATCTTGCGGCACGCGTGCAAGACCGTGGTGTGGTCGCGACCGCCAAACACATCACCAATTTCCGGCAGGCTGTGGTTGGTCAGCTCTTTGGAGAGCGCCATCGCTACCTGGCGGGGACGTGCCACCGAGCGCGAACGGCGCTTGGACAGCAGGTCGGAAATCTTGATCTTGTAATACTCGGCCACGGTGCGCTGGATGTTATCCACACTCACCAGCTTGTCTTGCAACGCCAGCAGGTCTTTCAGGGATTCGCGAATCAGCTCGATGGTGATGTCACGCCCCATGAAGTGCGAGTGAGCGATGACCCGCTTGAGTGCGCCTTCCAGTTCACGCACGTTGGAGCGAATGCGCTGGGCGATAAAGAACGCGGCGTCGTGCGGCAGGTCGACTTTGGCCTGGTCGGCCTTTTTCATCAGGATCGCGACGCGGGTTTCAAGCTCCGGCGGTTCTACCGCTACGGTCAGGCCCCAGCCGAAGCGCGACTTCAGGCGCTCTTCCAGGCCTTCGATTTCCTTCGGATAACGGTCACTGGTCAGGATGACCTGCTGGCCACCTTCGAGCAACGCGTTGAACGTGTGGAAAAACTCTTCCTGGGAACGTTCCTTGCGGGCGAAGAATTGAATGTCATCGATCAGCAAGGCATCAACGGAACGGTAGAACCGCTTGAACTCGTTGATGGCGTTGAGCTGCAACGCCTTGACCATATCGGCCACGAAGCGCTCCGAGTGCAGGTACACGACCTTGGCATTCGGGTTCTTCTTTAATAGGTGGTTACCCACGGCGTGCATCAAGTGAGTTTTACCCAAGCCAACGCCACCATAAAGGAAGAGCGGGTTGTAACCGTGCTTGGGATTGTCGGCGACCTGCCAGGCAGCCGCGCGGGCCAGCTGGTTGGATTTACCTTCGACAAAGTTCTCAAAGGTGAACGTGCGGTTCAGATAGCTGGTGTGCTTGAGCGCACCCTCTACCTGGACGGTGCGCTGTTCGGCACGAACCGGGGCCTGTTGTGAGCTGGCGCCGGCCATTGGGTCAAAGCTGTCGCGGGACGGCTCTTCATTTATAGGCGCGTTTTTCTGCGACGAGGATTTCGAAGGCGTCTGGGCGACCGGGGCTGGCGAGTTATTAACAGGTGCCGCAGCGGCCTGAGCCTGGGAGGCACTGGCTGCCAACGGTGCATTCGGCGCAGCACGAGGTGCCGAGCTACGTTTGCTGCCTATTAATAAGGAGAGCACCGGAGCAAGCCCGTTGCCATGTTCATCGAGCAATTCGAGAACGCGGCTCAGGTATTTCTCGTTGACCCAGTCGAGAACAAAACGATTGGGTGCGTAGACACGCAACTCGTCGCCTTCGGCTTCGACCTGTAGCGGACGGATCCAGGTGTTGAATTGCTGGGCAGGCAGCTCATCGCGCAAAAGCTCCACGCACTGCTGCCAAAGTTCCACTGACACGGATATCCCCTAAGTTGAAAGCCGGTGAGGCAAAAACAGCCGCCATTGTAGCGGCCAGCCGCCCACTTATCCACATGTAGGTTGCTCACAGGGCGCCAAGAATCAATGCCTTAACCGTAAAAAAGGCGACAAATGGTCTGTGCATAAGCTCTGTGGATAAGCGCCCCTAAGCTCGTTGTACAAGTGGGGTCGAAAGTCTGTGGGTAACTGGCCTGTGGATAACTAGCCATTCCACACACAGCTTATCCGATAGCGCAGCACAGGCAGAGCACCGTTTCTCCCCCGTGTTGTCATTCTCTGTACAGCCCGTAGAATATGGCCTCAAGGCAGTTATCCACAGAAGATGGGGTGCCTAGCTTTTATAAGCTTTACAGAAAAGCTTTAAATAACTTCCTTCTTTATTTTTATATCTATGGCATTGCTCGTCAAAGGCGAATCGCCCGGATTCGGTCCGCAGGCCTCCAGATATCTAATTAAAGGAAAAGCTGGTTGGAAATTGACCTAGAGGCTTGCTTTCTCTAGAATCGCCGGTCTCTTAAAACGGGGGCCATTCCGGCCCGTTGTGGACGAACCAGGTAACACGCCATGAAACGTACTTTCCAACCAAGCACCATCAAACGCGCCCGTACTCACGGCTTCCGTGCTCGCATGGCCACCAAGAACGGCCGTGCTGTCCTGTCGCGTCGCCGCGCCAAAGGTCGTGCGCGTCTGGCAGTTTGATAATCCGGTACTGGTGGTGAGTCAGGACTTCAGTCGGGAAAAGCGTCTGCTAACCCCCCGGCATTTCAAGGCAGTCTTTGACTCCCCCACCGGCAAGGTTCCGGGGAAAAATCTCCTGCTCCTTGCGCGTAACAACGATCTGGATCACCCCCGTCTCGGGTTGGTGATCGGCAAGAAGAGCGTAAAGCTCTCCGTTGAGCGCAATCGCCTCAAGCGTCTGATGCGCGAATCGTTTCGCCTCCACCAGGAGACTCTGGTTGGTTGGGATATTGTTATCGTCGCGCGCAAAGGCTTGGGGGACGTAGAAAACCCCGAATTGATTCAGCATTTCGGCAAGCTCTGGAAACGTTTGGCTCGTACCAACAAGCCAGCACCAGCTGTCAGCACCGAAACTGTAGGGGTAGACAGTACTGATGCGTAAACTGGCCCTCGTTCCGATCCAGTTTTACCGCTATGCCATTAGTCCCCTGATGGCAAACCACTGTCGTTTCTACCCCAGTTGTTCCTGCTACGCGTTGGAAGCCATAGAAAATCATGGCCTTCTGCGCGGTGGCTGGCTGACCTTTCGTCGTTTAGGTCGCTGTCATCCGTGGAATCCCGGTGGTTATGACCCGGTTCCGCCTATCCCTACCTCCCGTTCTTCTTCGATGGCCGAGTAATCATGGATATTAAACGCACGATCCTGATCGTCGCCCTGGCAATCGTGTCCTACTCTATGGTTCTTAAGTGGAACCAGGATTATGGCCAAGCTGCCCTGCCGACTCAGAATGTTGCTACCAATCAGTCGGCGCCGGCTATTCCGGATACGCCACTGGGTAACAATGCTGCCGCCAGTGCCGATGTACCCAGCGCGAATGCCGATACCAGTACCCCGGTAGAAACCCCGGTCGTCACCAATAAAGACCTCATCCATGTAAAAACGGATGTACTGGACCTGGCAATCGACCCACAGGGTGGTGATATCGCCCAGCTCAAGCTGCCGCTGTATCCACGTCGCCAAGACCATCCGGATGTTCCGTTCCAACTGTTCGATAACGGTGGCGAACGTGTATATCTGGCGCAAAGTGGCCTGACCGGTACTGACGGTCCGGATGCTCGTGCTACCGGTCGTCCGGTTTATTCGACCGAACAGAAGACTTATCAACTGGCCGATGGCCAGAACCAGTTGAACGTCGACCTGAAATTCAGTCACGACGGCGTCAACTACATCAAGCGTTTCAGCTTCACCCGCGGTTTGTACGATCTGAAAGTCACTTACCTGATCGACAACGAAAGCGCGAAGCCGTGGACGGGCAACCTGTTTGCCCAGCTCAAGCGTGACAACAGCGCCGATCCTTCTTCCAGCACTGCCACCGGCACCGCGACTTACCTGGGCGCAGCCCTGTGGACAAGTAGCGAGCCGTACAAAAAAGTGTCGATGAAAGATATCGACAAGGGCGCGCTGAAAGAAACCGTTCAAGGTGGCTGGGTTGCCTGGTTGCAACACTACTTCGTGACCGCATGGATCCCGAACAAAGGTGATGCCAACCTGGTTCAAACCCGCAAAGACAGCCAAGGCAACTACATCATTGGCTTTACTGGCCCGACGTTGACCGTCGCTCCGGGTGCCAAGGCTGAAGCCAGCGCCACGTTGTACGCCGGTCCGAAGAGCCAGGCAGTCCTCAAAGAGTTATCCCCAGGTCTGGAACTGACTGTGGATTACGGCATTCTGTGGTTCATTGCCCAGCCTATTTTCTGGCTGCTGCAACATATCCACAGCATTGTGGGTAACTGGGGCTTCTCGATTATCCTGCTGACCATGCTGATCAAGGGGATCTTCTTCCCACTGTCGGCCGCCAGCTACAAGTCGATGGCGCGTATGCGTGCCGTGGCCCCGAAACTGGCCGCGCTGAAAGAACAACATGGCGATGACCGGCAGAAAATGTCCCAGGCCATGATGGAGCTGTACAAGAAAGAGAAGATCAACCCGTTGGGTGGATGCTTGCCGATTCTGGTGCAGATGCCGGTATTCCTGTCGCTGTACTGGGTGCTCCTGGAAAGCGTGGAAATGCGCCAGGCGCCGTTCATGCTGTGGATAACTGACCTGTCGATCAAAGACCCGTTCTTTATCCTGCCGATCATCATGGGCGCGACCATGTTCATCCAGCAGCGTCTGAACCCGACTCCGCCGGACCCGATGCAGGCCAAGGTAATGAAAATGATGCCAATCATCTTCACCTTCTTCTTCCTGTGGTTCCCGGCTGGTCTGGTGCTGTACTGGGTGGTCAACAACTGCCTGTCGATCTCCCAACAGTGGTACATCACACGTAAAATCGAAGCGGCTACCAAAAAAGCCGAGGCGTAATTTACTCTGTGGATAACACCACTCAAGACGCCCCCTAGTGGGGCGTTTTGCTTTCTGTCACTTTTATCCGGGTACCCGCCATGAGCGCTCCTCGTGAAACCATCGCCGCTGTCGCCACCGCTCAAGGTCGTGGTGGTGTCGGTATCGTTCGTATTTCCGGGCCGCTCGCCGGCGTGGCGGCCCAGGCCATCAGCGGGCGGGAACTGAAGCCGAGGTATGCGCATTACGGGCCGTTTTTAGGTGCTGATGAAGAAGTGCTGGATGAAGGTATCGCCCTTTATTTCCCGGGGCCGAACTCCTTTACCGGCGAAGACGTCCTGGAGCTGCAAGGCCACGGCGGCCCGATCGTTCTGGACATGCTGCTGCAGCGTTGCCTGCAGTTGGGTTGCCGCCTGGCACGTCCGGGTGAATTCAGCGAACGCGCGTTCCTCAACGACAAACTCGACCTGGCCCAGGCCGAGGCGATTGCCGACCTGATCGAAGCCAGCTCTGCACAAGCTGCGCGCAATGCGTTGCGCTCGTTGCAGGGCGCGTTTTCCCTGCGTGTGCATAACCTCACCGAGCAATTGATCAGCTTGCGCATCTACGTGGAGGCCGCGATTGATTTCCCGGAGGAAGAAATCGACTTCCTTGCCGATGGCCATGTCCTGGCGATGCTGGATAAGGTTCGTGATGAGTTATCCACAGTGCTGCGCGAAGCCGGGCAAGGTGCCTTGCTGCGTGACGGTATGACCGTGGTGATTGCCGGCCGTCCCAACGCCGGCAAGTCGAGCCTGCTCAATGCCCTGGCCGGGCGAGAGGCCGCGATCGTCACCGAGATCGCCGGCACCACGCGGGATATCCTGCGCGAACATATCCACATCGATGGCATGCCCCTGCATGTGGTGGACACCGCTGGACTGCGTGACACCGATGACCAGGTGGAAAAGATCGGGGTGGAACGCGCGTTGAAGGCCATCACGGAAGCTGACCGCGTGTTGCTGGTGGTGGATGCCACCGCGCCAGAGGCTGCAGACCCGTTCGCACTGTGGCCGGAATTCCTCGAACAACGGCCGGACCCGGCCAAGGTCACGCTGATTCGCAACAAGGCTGACCTGACGGGCGAGGCAATTGCCCTGGAAGTCAGTGAAGATGGCCACGTGACAATCAGCTTGAGTGCCAAGGCTGCAGGAGAAGGGCTGGAACTGCTGCGCGATCATCTGAAAGCGTGCATGGGCTACGAGCAGACTTCGGAAAGCAGCTTCAGCGCTCGTCGCAGGCACCTGGAGGCACTGCGGCATGCCAGCGCCGCCCTCGAGCATGGCCGTGCGCAACTGACGCTGGCAGGAGCCGGTGAGCTGCTGGCTGAGGATTTACGCCAGGCGCAGCAGCTGTTGGGTGAGATCACCGGCGCATTCAGCTCCGATGATTTGTTGGGGCGGATCTTTTCAAGCTTCTGTATCGGGAAATAGGCGGTTATCCACAGCTGGCTGGTTACCAGTTGTAGGAAACAGTTCCGAGTAGCGTCCGGCTTTCACCCCAGTAGCAGCGGCCCGCATCGTTGCAGCCGGACACATACTCCTTGTCGAACAGGTTCTTCGCATTCACGTCTACCGACCAGTGCTGGTCAATCTGGTAACCAATGGCGGCATCCACCAACGTCACGCTTCCAGCATCCAGCTTCCCGTATAGAGAAGGCGCGGTGTAAGCGAAAGTGCTGTCGAAGTAGCGCACGCCGCCGCCGACGGACAAGCCCTTGAGCTGGCCGTCAAGAAAGCGGTATTTGCCCCAGACCGAAGCCTGATTACGCGGAACACCGGTCATCTGGTGACCTTCCACGAGCGACGTTGCCGAATCCTTGGTAATCCGAGCATCGGTGTAGGTGTAGGCCGCAGTCACGTTCAAATTAGGTGTGAGGTTGCTGTTGACCTCCACTTCCACACCCTTGGCCCGGCTTTCGCCGACCTGGCGGTAGGTATTGGTCGTGGCGTCGAGGTACGTGTCGTCCTGCTTGCGCAAGTCATAGACCGACAACGTCATCGCCGTGTCCCAGCCGATCGGCTCGTACTTGAGGCCTACTTCGTATTGACTGCTGGTGATCGGGTCCAGCGGTGTGCCGGCATTGGAGATCTGCTGTACCGGAACGAACGCGGTCGAGTAGCTGACATATGGCGTCAGGCCATTGTCGAACTGGTACATGATCCCGCCCTGATAGGTGAACTTGCGGTCTTCAGAGCTGATGTTGCCGGCCTTGGCCACCTTGTCGCGAAAATCACTGTCGACCCAGTCCTGCCGCCCGCCGAGCAAGAATAACCAGTGGTCATACTTGCTCTGAAGCTGTGCATAAACACCTTTCATCTGCTGTTCGAGCAACGTGTTTTGCACCGCGAGAGGCGTCAATGGATCCCTCAGGTACACCGGGTTATACACATTGATCGTGCCTGCAAATCCGGCATTCCAATCCTGGCTGAACGAGGTACGGTCATAGCTGGCACCGAACAGCACGGTATTTTCCAGCCCGCCTACCTGGAATTTGCCTTCCAACTGGTTATCCAGCGAGTAGACCATCGATTTGTTGTAGCGGTCGTAGGCATTCATGTTCAGCTGTGTGCCGAACCCCGCATTATTCAGGTTGCCCGGCCAGGTTTCATGGCGGGTGATTCGCGACTGCATGTAGCGCGAGTTCTGCCGAAACTGCCAGTCATCATTGAAGCTGTGGCTGAACTCGTAGCCGGTGCTCCAGGTTTCCCGTTCGAAGGTGTTCCAATCCGGGTCACCGAGCATGGTGTGCTTGGAGAGCTTTCCGTTGGGGTTGGTCAGTAACGTGCCTGCTGCAGGTAGGCCAAGTTCAAGATTGGTGTGGTCTTTCTGGTAGTTGGCCAGCAGCGTCAGGGTGTTGTAGTCGTCGAAATTGAGGGTCAGGGACGGTGCGATATACAGACGGTCATCGGGAACGTGATCGGTCTGGGTGTCGGACTTCCTGCCGAGCATCACCACCCGTCCAAGGATATTGCCGCTGTCGTCCAAGGGACCGGAGATATCCACACCCACCTGGCGCCGGTTATTAGAACCGTAGGTCAGCTGAACTTCGCCTTGTGGTGTAGCTGTCGGGTGTTTACTCACCAGGTTGACCAGGCCACCGGGTGCGTTTTCGCCGTAGAGCAGGGAAGAAGGGCCACGGAATATCTCCACCCTTTCCAGGCCATAAGGTTCGCTGGTGGTGTCATACCGGTTGCCTTGGACTCGCAAGCCATCGCGCAGCAGGCCGTAGCCATAATCCGTAGCGTTGAAACCGCGAATGAAGAACAAGTCACCGGCCAGCCCGTCGCCCGCAGCGAAGGGAGGGGCAAAGATTCCCGGCACATAGCCCAGCACTTCGGTGAGCGTCTGGGATTTTTGATCCTTGATGCGCTGGCCGGTCACCACCGACACCGAGCGCGGGGTTTCCGACAATGGTGTGCTGGTCTTGGTACCGATTCGGCTGTTTTGCGCCTTGTAACCTACGTCCCCGGCAATTTCCTGATTGAACCCAGTCTGTTGATACGTGCTGACAGTAGTGGGGGCCAGCATGAGCTGTTCCCCGCTCGCAGCCGGCTGCAGCGCGTAGCTGCCGGGGCCTTGAACCGCCGCCTGCAATCCCGAGTTTTGCAGCAATAACGCAAACCCTTGCTCCACCGAGTAGTCACCCTCCAGCCCAGGACTTTGCAGGCGCGCCGTCTGCTGCGGCGAGAAGGACAGAATCACATTGGCCTTCGACGCGAATTGGCTCAAGGCATTGTCGAGTGGCCCGGAGGCGATCACGTAATGTTGCACTGGGCTGGCAGCAATGGCCCGAGTGCATAGCAAGGTGCTGGCAGTCGCGGCCGTGGCCAGCAGCAAGCCATACGTGATGCCGTGATGGGAGAGACGCTGGCGAAGTTTTGTAGGAAGGCGCATGTGTGAGTAAGCCCTGAAGGTAGCATCGTGATTACCTGTAGGGCCGCGCCAGGTAAAAAAAAGATAACCCCCGTTGAGAGTATTTTTTCAGTATCAAGCTGTAAGCGTGACGGAGACCCAATAGCGCGTGAAATACTTCACGTGGATCGGCAGCGTGACCTGCAAGTTGGCCAATACGGCGTCGGTGGAATCAAGACGGAAAGTGCCGGACACCCGCAGCCGCGCTGATGCGGCATCGCACTGCATAACGCCCGGCCGATAGCGCGCCAGTTCGTCGATGACATCCCCCAGTCGCGCGTCCAGAACGATCAGTTGGCCGTCGACCCATGCGGCTTGGTTCCTACGATAAATATGGCTGGGGCCTACGTCTTGCGTGCCGAAGTCGACACTCTCACCAGGTCCAAGCACTCGGCTATGGGCCGGCTGGTCGACGGGTTGCACGCTGACCCGGTCTTCCAGCACACCAACCCGCGTCGACCCTTGCAGTTGGCGAACAGTGAACCGCGTACCCAAGGCTTGAACACGACCCTCATGGGTTTCGACATAAAACGGTGTTTGCCGGTCCGACTTTCCGGTGTGGATAAGTACTTCCCCCTCACGCAAACGGACCAGTCGCTTCTGCCCATCGAAAAGTACGTCGATAGCCGTGTTCGTATTGAGGTCAATTTGAGTGCCGTCGGCCAACCCGATTCGACGTCGTTCGCCGACCTTGGTCCGATAGTCAGCCCAGAGGTTGCCCAGGGACGTGTGTTGTTGAACGTTCCACCCCAAGTACCCGGCGGCACCGAGCATCAGCATCAGCTTGAGCACTTGCCGCCGTTGTTGACTGGCCGAGAGCGCACGACGGGTGAAGTCCTTGGGTAGCGCACCGAGGCCACGTTGCAACTGCTCCATCTGGTTCCAGGCCGCCTGATGGGAGGGGTCGCCGTTGAGCCATTGCTGCCAGGCACTTTGTTGCGCGGGTGTCGGTGGCTGCGATTGAAATTGCACGTACCAACTGGCGGCGGCTTCGAACGTCTTGCGATCCGGGGCAGCCATTACATGCCCGCCATGATCAAGGCGCATTCAGTCAGGGCCCGAACCATATGTTTCTTGACGGTGGTCAGCGAGACACGCAACTGATCGGCGATCTGTTGATAAGTCAGGCCTTCGACCTGGGACAGCATGAAAATTCGCCTGGCCCGCTCCCCCAGCCCACACAAGGCTTTATCCACAGCAACGAGGGTTTCAATGATGATGGCCTTGTCTTCTTCACTGATTGCGATCGCTTCGGGCCGGTCTGCCAGGGTTTGCAGATAGGCCTGCTCAATGGCGCGGCGACGATAGCGGTCAATCACCAGTCCCCGGGCAACTGTGGCCAGATAGTCCCTGGGCTCGAGGATCTGCGTCGCATTGCGGCCCCCCAGGATCCGCACGAACGTATCGTGTGCCACGTCAGCTGCATCGCAGGCGTTATGCAACTTTCCCTTGAGCCAGCTGTGCAACCACGAATGGTGCTGCTCATAGATGTGTTGGACTGCAACGGTATGCGAGGGAAGGGCCATGAGAGGTGACGAGGCAGGTTAATGATAATAACTATTATTAACTGCCGTGACGCTTTCTCACAATAGGCGTTCCATCAACCCGTTTCACAAATGCAAATGAACTGTTTCCTGCCTGACCGAGGATTTTCGGAGGCATCTGCCTGCCTGAAACTTATCGGGATCCGTATTTTCTGTGGATTAAGCCCTGTGAATAACCGCCCCTGTGCCCGGTTGATAACCAGGCTTGAAACCTGAGTAAAAACCCCTCTGTGGATAACCACCCGTTTAATCCACAGGCTTAAAGCACTTATCCAAGGGCCTCATTGGCATCTAACCACAGACTTTTGAATCTCTGTACATAATGTAAATAAAGGCCTGTAGAGATTTATCCACAGAAACATGCCTCAGTAGAAATAAACATAAAAACAAAGATTTAATAAATTTCTCTCTTTTAATTTCTATTGTTCGTGATTCATCCACAGCTGGTTAAATTTTGTGCAAAGGGTTCTTTAGGAAGGGCGAAGTCCCTATACTTGCCGACTCGTTCGAAAACCTGATCTCGAACGCTCATTCCTAATTACCTACAGAAGCAGGCACGAGGTGCGTGGTGGATTTCCCTTCCCGTTTTGAAGTGATCGTCATCGGCGGCGGTCATGCCGGTACCGAGGCAGCACTGGCGTCAGCACGCATGGGGGCAAAAACCCTGTTGCTGACGCATAACGTGGAAACCCTCGGCGCCATGAGCTGCAACCCCGCGATCGGCGGGATCGGCAAAAGCCACCTGGTCAAGGAAATCGATGCCCTGGGCGGCGCGATGGCCATGGCCACCGATAAGGGTGGTATTCAATTTCGCGTATTGAACAGTCGCAAAGGCCCGGCCGTACGAGCCACACGTGCTCAAGCCGACCGCATCCTGTACAAGGCCGCTGTCCGCGAAACCCTGGAAAACCAGCCGAACCTGTGGATATTTCAACAGGCAGCCGATGACCTGATCGTCGAACAAGACCAGGTACGCGGTGTTGTCACGCAAATGGGCCTGCGTTTCTTCGCAGAATCCGTGGTGTTGACCACCGGTACCTTCCTCGGCGGACTTATCCACATCGGTATGCAGAACTATTCCGGTGGCCGCGCCGGTGATCCACCGTCAATCGCCTTGGCTCAGCGCCTTCGCGAACTGCCACTGCGTGTTGGTCGCCTGAAAACCGGCACGCCGCCGCGAATTGATGGCCGGTCTGTGGATTTCTCGGTGATGACCGAGCAAGCCGGCGATACACCGATCCCGGTGATGTCGTTCATGGGCTCCAAGGAACAGCATCCGAAGCAGGTCAGTTGCTGGATTACCCATACCAACGCCCGCACCCACGAAATCATTGCTGCGAACCTCGACCGTTCGCCGATGTATTCCGGGGTGATCGAAGGTATTGGCCCGCGCTACTGCCCGTCGATCGAAGACAAGATCCACCGCTTTGCCGACAAGGAAAGCCACCAGGTTTTTATCGAACCGGAAGGTCTGACCACCCATGAGCTGTACCCGAACGGAATTTCCACGTCTCTGCCGTTCGACGTGCAAATCCAGATCGTGCAGTCGATTCGCGGTATGGAAAATGCGCACATCGTGCGTCCTGGCTACGCCATCGAGTACGACTACTTCGACCCGCGTGACCTGAAATACAGCCTGGAAACCAAGGTCATCGGCGGTTTGTTCTTTGCAGGGCAAATCAACGGCACCACCGGTTACGAAGAAGCTGGCGCCCAGGGTTTGCTGGCCGGAACCAACGCGGCACTGCGTGCACAGGGCAAAGACAGCTGGTGTCCGCGTCGCGATGAGGCGTACATCGGTGTGTTGGTCGACGACCTGATCACCCTCGGAACCCAGGAACCGTACCGGATGTTTACGTCCCGGGCCGAATACCGCCTGATCCTGCGGGAAGACAACGCCGACCTGCGCTTGACCGAAAAAGGTCGCGAATTGGGCCTGGTCGACGACGTGCGTTGGGCGGCCTTCTGCAAAAAACGCGAAAGTATCGAGTTGGAAGAGCAACGCCTGAAAAGTACCTGGGTTCGCCCGGGCACCGAGCAAGGCGATGCGATTGCCGAAAAATTCGGCACGCCGCTGACTCACGAATACAACTTGCTGAACCTGCTGTCCCGGCCGGAAATCGACTACGCTGGTCTGATCTCGGTCACCGGCGCTGGCGCAGAAGATCCACAGGTTGCCGAGCAGGTCGAAATCAAGACCAAATACGCCGGTTACATTGACCGTCAGCAGGATGAGATCGCTCGTCTGCGGGCCAGCGAAGACACCAAGCTGCCTGTGGATATCGATTACACAAACATTTCCGGGCTGTCGAAAGAGATCCAAGGCAAGCTGGGGATAACTCGACCGGAGACCCTGGGCCAGGCGTCCCGTATCCCGGGCGTCACGCCGGCAGCCATCTCGCTGTTGATGATTCATTTGAAAAAACGCGGCGCGGGCCGTCAGTTGGAGCAAAGCGCTTGAGTTCGTTGGTCACCTCGCAACACGCCGAAGAGTTATCCACAGGTGCTCGCCAGCTTGGCGTCAACCTGACCGAAGCCCAGCACGAGTTGCTGCTGGGTTATCTGGCCCTGTTGATCAAATGGAACAAGGCTTACAACCTCACTGCGGTGCGTGACCCGGACGAAATGGTCTCCCGCCATCTGCTCGACAGTCTCAGTGTGATGCCGTTTATCGAAAACGGCCGCTGGCTCGACGTTGGCAGCGGCGGCGGCATGCCCGGCATCCCGCTGGCGATCCTGTTTCCGGAGTCGCAAGTGACCTGCCTGGACAGCAACGGCAAGAAAACCCGCTTCCTGACCCAGGTCAAACTCGAACTCAAGCTGGATAACCTGCAAGTTATCCACAGTCGCGTCGAAGCCTTTACGCCTGAACAGCCTTTCAACGGAATTGTTTCCCGGGCGTTCAGCAGCATGGAGAACTTCAGCAACTGGACCCGCCACCTCGGCGACCGCGATACCCGTTGGCTGGCAATGAAGGGCGTTCATCCAAGCGACGAGCTGTTAGCATTGCCGGCAGACTTCCACCTCGATAGCGAACACGCCTTGGCCGTACCCGGTTGCCAAGGCCAACGCCATCTGCTGATACTGCGCCGCACGGCATGATTGGGAACACAAGCAAGAATGGCTAAGGTATTCGCGATAGCGAACCAGAAAGGTGGCGTGGGCAAAACCACCACCTGCATCAACCTCGCAGCATCCTTGGTCGCTACCAAGCGTCGGGTGCTGTTGATCGATCTCGATCCACAGGGCAACGCCACTATGGGTAGCGGTGTGGATAAACACGGCCTGGAAAACTCGGTCTACGACTTGCTGATTGGCGAGTGCGACCTGGCCCAGGCCATGCACTTCTCCGAGCACGGTGGTTATCAACTGCTGCCGGCCAACCGCGATTTGACCGCGGCGGAAGTGGTGCTGCTGGAAATGCAGATGAAAGAAAGCCGTCTGCGCAGCGCCCTGGCGCCGATCCGCGAGAATTACGACTACATTTTGATCGACTGCCCGCCGTCGCTGTCGATGCTGACGTTGAACGCACTGGTTGCGGCCGACGGGGTGATTATCCCCATGCAGTGCGAGTACTTCGCGCTCGAAGGCTTGAGCGACCTTGTGGATAACATCAAGCGTATCGCCGAGTTGCTCAACCCGAACCTGCAAATCGAAGGCCTGCTGCGGACCATGTATGACCCGCGCCTGAGCCTGATGAACGATGTGTCGGCACAGCTCAAGGAACACTTCGGCGATCAGCTCTACGACACCGTGATTCCACGCAACATCCGCCTGGCCGAAGCGCCAAGCTATGGCATGCCCGCGCTGGCGTACGACAAGTCTTCCCGCGGCGCCATTGCCTATCTGGCGCTGGCCGGCGAGATGGTTCGCCGTCAACGCCGCAATTCACGCACCGCTGCAGCCCAGCCAACTTAAGGAATCCCCATGGCCGTCAAGAAACGAGGTCTCGGACGTGGACTGGATGCACTGCTGAGTGGTCCGACTGTCACGACCCTTGAAGAGCAAGCGGTGCAGGCCGACGAGCGCGAGCTGCAGCACCTGCCGCTGGACCTGATCCAGCGCGGCAAATACCAGCCGCGCCGGGACATGGACCCGCAGGCGCTGGAGGAATTGGCGAATTCGATCAAGGCCCAGGGCGTGATGCAGCCGATCGTGGTGCGCCCGATTGGTGCAGGCCGCTTTGAAATCATCGCCGGCGAGCGCCGCTGGCGCGCCAGCCAGCAGGCCGGCAAGGAAACCATTCCGGCAATGGTGCGCGATGTGCCGGATGAAACCGCCATCGCCATGGCGTTGATCGAGAACATCCAGCGTGAAGACCTCAATCCGATCGAGGAAGCGATCGCCCTGCAGCGTTTGCAGCAGGAGTTCAAACTGACTCAGCAGGAAGTCGCGGATGCGGTGGGCAAGTCCCGGGTTACCGTGTCCAACCTGTTGCGCCTGATCGCGCTGCCGGAAGTCATCAAAACCATGCTTTCCCATGGCGACCTGGAAATGGGTCATGCCCGTGCTTTGCTCGGTTTGCCGGAAAATCAACAGGTTGAGGGGGCGCGACACGTTGTCGCACGAGGCCTCACCGTTCGTCAGACCGAGGCCCTGGTTCGCCAGTGGCTCAGTGGCAAACCTGCACCGGTCGAAACCGCCAAACCTGATCCGGATATTGCACGCCTGGAGCAGCGCCTGGCCGAACGCCTAGGCTCTGCGGTGCAAATTCGTCATGGCAAGAAAGGCAAAGGGCAATTGGTCATCGGATATAACTCATTGGATGAGCTTCAGGGCGTCCTTGCCCACATCCGCTGAAACAATTGCTTCTGTAGCGCGCAGTCGGAAATCACTACCCGGCAGTTGAATAGGGGCAGAACCGCCCCTATACTCTGCGCGCATTTTGTCGGCACAAATTATGCCAAGTTATTGATTTCCGGCAGCCGACCATTGAGGAGCAAGAGTGATGGAAACCCGCACGCCAAACACGTTGCCGTTCCATCGCTTGGCCGTTTTCCCGGTTTTAGTGGCTCAATTTGTCATTTTACTGATCGCCTCTTTGGCGCTCTGGTATTGGTATGGAGTCGTAGCCGGATACTCGGGACTCTGCGGAGGCCTGATAGCCTTGCTGCCCAATATGTATTTTGCTCACAGGGCCTTTCGGTTTTCCGGCGCCCGAGCAGCCCAGGCTATCGTCCGGTCTTTTTATGCCGGCGAGGCGGGGAAATTGATTTTGACGGCAGTGCTGTTTGCACTGACCTTTGCAGGTGTGAAGCCATTGGCGCCGCTGGCTGTATTCGGCGTCTTCGTGTTGACCCAACTGGTCAGCTGGTTCGCTCCCCTGCTAATGAAAACAAGACTTTCGAAACCTTAGGGCGTTTGAGGCAACCATGGCAGAAACAACCGCTTCGGGCTATATCCAGCACCACTTGCAGAACCTGACCTTCGGTCAGCTTCCCAACGGCGGCTGGGGCTTTGCCCACTCCGCAGCAGAAGCCAAAGAAATGGGCTTCTGGGCATTCCACCTGGATACTCTGGGCTGGTCTGTCGCATTGGGTCTGATCTTCGTCCTGATTTTCCGCATGGCGGCAAAGAAGGCGACTTCCGGTCAGCCAGGTGCTTTGCAGAACTTCGTTGAAGTATTGGTCGAATTCGTCGATGGCAGCGTGCGGGACAGCTTCCATGGTCGTAGCGCGGTGATTGCACCGTTGGCACTGACCATCTTCGTCTGGGTGTTCCTGATGAACGCCGTCGACCTGATCCCGGTCGACTGGATTCCTCAGCTGGCCATCCTGATCTCCGGCGATCACCACATTCCATTCCGTGCGGTTTCGACCACGGACCCTAACGCCACCCTGGGCATGGCCCTGTCGGTGTTCGCGTTGATCATTTTCTACAGCATCAAGATCAAGGGCATCGGCGGCTTCATCGGCGAACTGACCCTGCACCCGTTCGGCAGCAAGAACATCTTCGTTCAAGCGCTGCTGATCCCGGTGAACTTCCTGCTGGAGTTCGTGACCCTGGTCGCCAAGCCGATTTCCCTGGCCCTGCGACTGTTCGGCAACATGTATGCCGGCGAGCTGGTGTTCATTCTGATCGCTGTGATGTTCGGCAGTGGTCTGCTCTGGCTTAGCGGCCTGGGCATTGTTCTGCAGTGGGCGTGGGCTGTGTTCCACATCCTGATCATCACCCTGCAGGCGTTTATCTTCATGATGCTGACCATCGTCTACCTGTCGATGGCGCACGAAGAGAACCATTAAGACCAGTCTCGACTAGTCTGATGTCCCTCCCGGTCAAACGGGAGGGTAGCCCTGAAGGGCTATGAAACGATTTGTTTTACCGCTTTAAAATCTAAAAAACCTAAACCATACGACGTAAAAGTCGGGAGGAAAGATGGAAACTGTAGTTGGTCTAACCGCTATCGCTGTTGCACTGTTGATCGGCCTGGGCGCCCTGGGTACTGCCATTGGTTTCGGCCTGCTGGGCGGCAAGTTCCTGGAAGGCGCAGCGCGTCAGCCAGAAATGGTTCCAATGCTGCAAGTTAAAATGTTCATCGTCGCCGGCCTGCTCGACGCCGTGACCATGATCGGTGTTGGTATCGCTCTGTTCTTCACCTTCGCGAACCCCTTCGTTGGTCAACTCGCCGGTTAATCACTCGTTTTTTCGAGTGATTGGTGTGTTGTGCAACGAACGAGCGAGGTATTGGCGTGAACATTAATGCAACCATTATTGGTCAGTCCTTAGCGTTCTTGATTTTTGTAGTTTTCTGCATGAAGTTCGTATGGCCTCCGGTCATCGCGGCTTTGCACGAACGTCAGAAGAAGATCGCAGACGGACTGGACGCTGCCGCACGAGCAGCTCGCGACCTGGAGTTGGCCCAAGATAAAGCGGGTCAACAACTGCGCGAAGCGAAAGCTCAGGCAGCTGAAATCATTGAGCAAGCCAAGAAACGCGGTAACCAGATCGTTGAAGAGGCTGTTGAAAAAGCCCGTATCGACGCTGACCGTGTGAAGGTTCAGGCTCAAGCCGAGATCGAGCAGGAACTGAACGGTGTCAAAGATGCGCTGCGTGCCCAACTGGGTGCTCTGGCCGTCGGCGGTGCTGAGAAGATCCTGGGTGCCACAATCGATCAAAACGCGCACGCGGAGCTGGTAAACAAACTGGCTGCTGAAATTTAAGCGAGGGCGATCATGGCAGAATTGACCACGTTGGCCCGACCTTACGCTAAGGCAGCCTTCGAGCACGCCCAGGCCCACCAGCAGCTGGCCTCTTGGTCAGCCATGCTCGGCCTGGCTGCAGCAGTGTCGCAAGACGACACCATGCAGCGCGTGCTCAAGGCCCCGCGACTGACGAGCGCAGACAAGGCCGCCACGTTTATTGACGTGTGCGGCGACAAGTTTGATGTGAAAGTGCAGAACTTCATCCACGTCGTTGCCGAAAACGACCGTCTCCCGCTTCTGCCGGAGATCGCCGCTCTGTTTGACCTGTACAAGGCCGAACAAGAGAAATCGGTAGATGTTGAAGTGACCAGTGCTTTTGCATTGAACCAAGAACAGCAAGACAAACTCGCCAAGGTTCTCAGTGCACGACTCGACCGGGAAGTGCGCCTGCAAGTTGCGGAGGATGCCACCCTGATTGGTGGTGTCATCATTCGCGCCGGCGACCTGGTTATCGATGGCTCGATTCGCGGCAAACTCGCGAATCTTGCCGAAGCATTGAAATCTTGAGTTTGAAGGGGCAGCAGAGCAATGCAGCAACTCAATCCTTCCGAAATAAGTGAAATTATCAAGGGCCGCATCGACAAGCTCGATGTGACCTCCCAAGCCCGTAACGAAGGCACTGTCGTCAGCGTATCTGACGGCATCGTGCGGATTCACGGTCTGGCCGACGTAATGTACGGCGAGATGATCGAGTTTCCGGGCGGCGTCTACGGTATGGCCCTCAACCTGGAGCAAGACTCTGTAGGTGCCGTTGTATTGGGCTCCTACCAGACTCTGGCCGAAGGCATGAGCGCCAAGTGCACAGGCCGCATCCTGGAAGTTCCGGTTGGTAAGGAACTGCTGGGTCGCGTTGTCGACGCACTGGGTAACCCAGTTGACGGCAAAGGTCCGCTGAACAACACCGAGACCGATGCGGTCGAGAAAGTTGCTCCAGGCGTGATCTGGCGTAAGTCGGTAGACCAGCCTGTACAGACTGGCTACAAGGCTGTCGATGCCATGATTCCTGTCGGCCGTGGCCAGCGTGAGCTGATCATCGGTGACCGTCAGATCGGTAAAACCGCTCTGGCGATCGACGCGATCATCAACCAGAAAGACAGCGGGATTTTCTGCGTCTACGTAGCCATCGGTCAGAAACAATCGACCATCGCCAACGTGGTTCGCAAGCTGGAAGAAAACGGCGCCCTGGCTAACACCATCGTCGTGGCCGCCAGTGCTTCCGAATCCGCTGCACTTCAGTTCCTGGCACCGTACTCCGGTTGCACCATGGGCGAATACTTCCGCGACCGCGGTGAAGACGCGCTGATCGTTTATGACGATCTGTCCAAGCAAGCAGTGGCTTACCGCCAGATTTCCCTGCTGCTGCGCCGTCCACCAGGCCGTGAAGCTTACCCAGGCGACGTGTTCTATCTCCACTCCCGTCTGCTGGAGCGCGCATCCCGCGTTTCGGAAGAATACGTAGAGAAGTTCACCAACGGCGCAGTGACCGGCAAAACCGGTTCCCTGACCGCACTGCCGATCATCGAAACCCAGGCTGGCGACGTTTCCGCGTTCGTTCCGACCAACGTGATTTCCATCACCGACGGTCAGATCTTCCTGGAATCGGCCATGTTCAACTCCGGGATCCGTCCTGCAGTGAACGCCGGTGTTTCGGTATCCCGTGTGGGTGGTGCCGCTCAGACCAAGATCATCAAGAAGCTCTCCGGTGGTATCCGTACCGCTCTGGCTCAGTACCGTGAACTGGCGGCATTCGCCCAGTTCGCTTCTGACCTGGACGAAGCGACCCGTAAGCAACTTGAGCATGGTCAGCGCGTTACCGAGCTGATGAAGCAGAAGCAATACGCACCAATGTCGATCGCTGACATGGCGCTGTCGCTGTATGCCGCTGAGCGTGGGTTCCTGACCGACGTTGAAATCACCAAGGTCGGCAGCTTCGAACAAGCGCTGATTGCTTACTTCAACCGCGATCACGCCGAATTGATGGCGAAGATCAACGTGAAGGGTGACTTCAATGACGACATCGACGCTGGCATCAAAGCCGGTATCGAGAAGTTCAAGGCCACCCAAACCTGGTAAGCCGCAGCGGGGGCCGCGAGGCTCCCGCTTGCTAACCTGATAGGTGTTACATGGCAGGCGCAAAAGAGATTCGCAGTAAGATTGCGAGCATCAAAAGCACGCAAAAGATCACCAGCGCCATGGAAAAAGTGGCGGTCAGCAAAATGCGCAAGGCACAAATGCGCATGGCTGCTAGCCGTCCCTACGCGGAGCGTATCCGCCAGGTTATTGGTCATCTGGCCAACGCCAACCCGGAATATCGCCACCCGTTCATGATCGATCGCGAAGTAAAGCGCGTCGGTTATGTCGTGGTGAGCAGTGACCGTGGTTTGTGCGGTGGTTTGAATACCAACCTGTTCAAGGCCCTGGTCAAGGACATGGCGGTAAACCGCGAAAAAGGCGTCGAGATCGATCTGTGTGTGGTCGGTAGCAAGGGTGCGGCCTTTTTCCGCAACTTCGGCGGTAACGTCGTTGCAGCTATCAGCCACCTGGGTGAAGAACCGTCGATCAATGATTTGATCGGCAGCGTCAAGGTGATGCTGGATGCATACCTGGAAGGCCGGATTGACCGCCTCTCCGTGGTATCCAACAAGTTCATCAACACCATGACGCAACAGCCTACCGTGGAGCAGTTGATTCCATTGGTGGCCGCCCCGGAACAAGAACTCAAGCACCACTGGGACTACCTCTACGAACCAGACGCCAAAGAGCTGCTTGACGGCTTGATGGTGCGCTACGTGGAGTCGCAGGTGTACCAGGCGGTGGTCGAGAACAACGCGGCTGAACAAGCTGCGCGGATGATCGCGATGAAGAACGCTACCGACAACGCCGGTGATTTGATCAGCGATTTGCAGCTGATCTACAACAAGGCGCGTCAGGCTGCGATCACCCAAGAGATCTCGGAAATCGTCGGCGGCGCTGCCGCGGTTTAACGGTTCAAATATTCAGAGGATCCAGCTATGAGTAGCGGACGTATCGTTCAAATCATCGGCGCCGTTATCGACGTGGAATTCCCACGCGACAGCGTACCGAGCATCTACAACGCTTTGAAAGTCAAAAGCGATGCAGGCACCACCCTGGAAGTTCAGCAGCAGCTGGGCGACGGCGTGGTTCGTACCATTGCAATGGGTTCCACCGAAGGCTTGAAGCGCGGTCTGGAAGTCACTGACTCTGGCGCAGCCATCTCCGTACCGGTCGGTAAAGCGACCCTGGGCCGGATCATGGACGTCCTCGGTAACCCGATCGACGAAGCCGGTCCAATCGACACCGAAGAGCGCTGGGGCATTCACCGTCCTGCGCCTTCCTTCGCGGAACAAGCGGGCGGCAACGACCTGCTGGAAACCGGCATCAAGGTTATCGACCTGGTTTGCCCGTTCGCCAAGGGCGGTAAAGTCGGTCTGTTCGGTGGTGCCGGTGTAGGCAAAACCGTAAACATGATGGAACTGATCCGTAACATCGCCATCGAGCACAGCGGTTATTCCGTGTTCGCCGGTGTGGGTGAGCGTACTCGTGAGGGTAACGACTTCTACCACGAGATGAAGGATTCCAACGTTCTGGACAAAGTGGCACTGGTTTACGGTCAGATGAACGAGCCGCCGGGTAACCGTCTGCGCGTAGCACTGACCGGCCTGACCATGGCCGAGAAGTTCCGTGACGAAGGTAACGACGTTCTGCTGTTCGTCGACAACATCTATCGTTACACCCTGGCCGGTACTGAAGTATCCGCACTGCTGGGCCGTATGCCTTCCGCAGTAGGTTACCAGCCGACCCTGGCCGAAGAGATGGGTACTCTGCAAGAGCGTATCACTTCGACCAAAAACGGTTCGATCACCTCGATCCAAGCGGTATACGTACCTGCGGATGACTTGACTGACCCGTCGCCAGCGACCACGTTCGCCCACTTGGACGCCACCGTCGTACTGTCCCGTGACATCGCCTCCCTGGGTATCTACCCAGCGGTCGATCCACTGGACTCGACTTCGCGCCAACTGGACCCGAACGTCATCGGCCAGGAACACTACGACACCGCTCGCGGCGTCCAGTACGTTCTGCAGCGTTACAAAGAACTGAAGGACATCATTGCGATCCTGGGTATGGACGAGCTGTCGGAAACCGACAAGCAGTTGGTATCCCGCGCTCGTAAGATCCAGCGCTTCTTGTCGCAGCCGTTCTTCGTGGCTGAAGTCTTCACCGGTGCCTCGGGTAAATACGTTTCCCTGAAAGACACCATTGCTGGCTTCAAAGGCATCCTCAACGGTGACTACGACCACCTGCCAGAACAAGCGTTCTACATGGTCGGCGGCATCGAAGAAGCGATCGAGAAAGCCAAGAAACTGTAATTCCGGCGCCCGGTAACGGGCGCTAATCAGGTTGAGGCAAGCAGATGGCTATGACATTCCATTGCGATATCGTCAGCGCGGAAGGGGAAATCTTCTCCGGTCAGATCGAGAGTGTGATTGCACACGGCGAACTGGGCGACCTGGGTATTAACTTTGGCCACGCGCCATTGATTACATCCTTGAAGCCTGGTCCGATCACTCTGACCAAGCTGGGCGGGGAACGGGAGGTGTTTTACATCTCCGGTGGTTTCCTCGAGGTTCAGCCGAACATGGTCAAGGTACTTGCCGACACCGTGCAACGTGCTGCCGACCTGGATGAAGCCTCCGCTCAGGAAGCCGTCAAGGCTGCCGAGAAGGCCCTGAACGAAAAAGGCGCAGATTTCGACTACGGTTCTGCTGCTGCACGTCTGGCCGAGGCCGCAGCTCAGCTGCGCACCGTCCAGCAGATCCGCAAGAAGTTTGGCGGCTAAGCCGTCAAGCCTCATGCGTGATTGATTAAAAAGGGTAGCCTCGGCTACCCTTTTTCTTTTTTTGCAAAACACTTCTTTGGTCTGAAGTCTGACCGCCCAGGATTGGTAGCCATTCATGTCTCTCGAAATCGTAATTCTTGCCGCAGGCCAGGGCACCCGTATGCGTTCGGCCCTGCCCAAGGTGCTGCACCCGGTTGCCGGCAACTCCATGCTTGGCCATGTTATCCACAGCGCCCGGCAGCTGGATCCACAGCGCATTCATGTGGTGATCGGCCACGGTGCCGATGTGGTGCGTGAGCGGCTGGCGGCGGATGACCTGAATTTCGTATTGCAGGACAAGCAATTGGGTACCGGCCATGCCACCGCGCAGGCCGTGCCGTTCATCAAGGCCGACACCGTGCTGATCCTCTACGGTGACGTGCCGCTGATCGAAGTGGAAACCTTGCAGCGCCTGCTCAAGCACGTGGTGCCAGGCCAGATGGGCTTGCTCACTGTCGAGTTGGACGACCCGACCGGCTACGGTCGCATCGTGCGCAACGCTGACGGCAAGGTCGCCGCCATCGTCGAGCATAAAGACGCCAGCGAAGCCCAGCGCGCCATCACTGAAGGCAACACCGGCATCCTCGCTGTGCCGGCTGACCGCCTGGCTGACTGGATGAGCCGCTTGTCCAACAACAACGCCCAGGGCGAGTACTACCTGACCGACGTCATCGAGATGGCCGTCAGCGATGGCCTGGTGGTCGCCACCGAACAGCCCCACGACCCGATGGAAGTGCAGGGCGCCAACGACCGCAAGCAACTGGCGGAGCTGGAGCGTCACTACCAACTGCGTGAAGGCCGCCGCCTGATGGCGCTGGGCGTGACGCTGCGTGATCCGGCACGTTTCGATGTGCGGGGTGACGTCACCGTTGGCCGCGACGTGCTGATCGATATCAACGTGATCCTCGAAGGCCGCGTGGTCATTGAAGACGACGTGGTGATCGGGCCGAACTGCGTGATCAAGGACAGCACCCTGCGCAAGGGTGTGGTGATCAAGGCCAACAGCCATATCGACGGTGCGGTGATGGGCGAGGGCAGTGATGCCGGTCCGTTCGCGCGTTTGCGTCCGGGCAGCGTGCTGGGCGCTCGCGCCCATGTGGGTAACTTTGTAGAACTGAAAAACGCCCGGATGGGCGACGACGCCAAGGCCGGCCATCTGGCCTACCTCGGTGATGCAGTGATCGGTGCCCGCAGCAATATCGGCGCAGGCGCCATCACCTGCAATTACGACGGCGCCAACAAGTACCAGACGACCATTGGCGAAGACGTGTTTATCGGCTCCAACAACTCGCTGATCGCCCCCGTCACTATCGGTGATGGTTCAAACACCGCCGCAGGTTCCACCATCAACCAGGATGTGGATAAGTCCCAGTTGGCCGTCGCCCGCGCCCGCCAGCGCAACATCGACGGCTGGAAACGCCCGGTCAAAATCAAGAAGAGCTGAGTTATCCACAACCCTGAAACACTGCGGTACTTATGTGGGAGCGGGCTTGCTCGCGAAGGCGGTCTTTCGGTTGATACATGCGCCGACTGACACACCGCCTTCGCGAGCAAGCCCGCTCCCACATTTTTATCTGTGTTGATTCAAAAAACTCAGTCGCATGCTTGACCATTTTGAATGAATAGGTTTTGATTGCCTTCGTTATCTTTCGAAACGAAACTTATCATCACCATGTCGAAACGAAATACACCCCAACGTCGCCACAACATCCTTGCCATGCTCACCGAGCAAGGTGAAGTCAGCGTGGACGAATTGGCCAAGCGTTTCGAAACCTCGGAAGTCACCATCCGCAAGGACCTGGCGGCCCTCGAAAGTAACGGTCTGTTGCTGCGTCGCTACGGTGGCGCCATCACCATGCCTCAGGAACTGGTCGGTGATCCGGCACAGCCCATTTCGGCCTACAAGCGCGCCATCGCCCGTGCGGCCGTCCGGCGTTTGCGGGAACACGCGCGCATCATCATCGACAGCGGCAGCACCACCGCCGCCATGATCCCCGAATTGGGCCACCAGCCCGGCCTGGTGGTGATGACCAACTCCCTGCACGTTGCCAGCGCCTTGAGCGACCTGGAACACGAGCCGGTATTGTTGATGACCGGCGGCACCTGGGACCCGCATTCGGACTCGTTCCAGGGTCAGGTCGCCGAACAGGTACTGCGTTCCTACGATTTCGACCAGCTCTTTATTGGTGCCGATGGCATCGACCTGGAGCGCGGCACCACCACCTTCAACGAATTACTGGGGCTGAGCCGCGTCATGGCCGAAGTCGCCCGCGAAGTGGTGGTGATGGTCGAGTCCGACAAGATTGGCCGCAAGATCCCCAACCTGGAACTGCCCTGGAGCAGCGTCCATACCCTTATTACCGATGATCGCCTGCCACTTGAGGCCCGCGACCAGATTCAAGCCCGCGGCATCACGCTGATTTGCGCGGCAGTCATCTAGGAGAGAAACCATGTGTGGAATTGTTGGCGCAGTCGCTGAACGAAACGTCACTGCCATTTTGCTCGAAGGCCTCAAACGCCTGGAATACCGTGGCTACGACAGCGCCGGTGTGGCGCTCTTTACCAACGCCGGCAAGCTTGAGCGCATGCGTCGCCCGGGCAAGGTCAGCGAACTCGAACAAGCGTTGGCCGGTGAGCCGCTGGTAGGCCGCCTGGGTATCGCCCACACCCGTTGGGCCACCCACGGCGCGCCGTGCGAACGCAATGCTCACCCGCACTTCTCCGGTGACCTGGCGGTTGTGCACAACGGCATCATCGAAAATCACGAAGTGCTGCGTGAACAGCTCAAAGGCCAGGGTTATGTCTTCACCTCGGACACCGACACCGAAGTCATCGCCCACCTGCTGAACCACAAGCTCAAGGACATCGGCGACCTGACCAACGCTCTCAAGGCCACCGTCAAGGAACTGCATGGCGCCTATGGCCTGGCCGTGATCAGCGCCAGCCAGCCTGACCGCCTGGTCGCCGCCCGCAGTGGCAGCCCATTGGTGATCGGCCTGGGCCTGGGCGAGAACTTCCTCGCCTCCGACCAACTGGCCCTGCGCCAGGTGACTGACCGCTTCATGTACCTGGAAGAAGGCGACATCGCCGAGATCCGCCGTGAAAGCGTGTCCATCTGGGACGTCAACGGCCAGTCCGTGGAACGTGAAGCCGTGCAGTACCGTGACGGCGCCGAAGCCGCCGACAAGGGCGAGTTCCGCCACTTCATGCTCAAGGAAATCCACGAGCAACCGGCCGTGGTGCAACGCACCCTGGAAGGTCGCCTGAGCCAGAACCAGGTATTGGTGCAAGCCTTCGGCCCGCAAGCTGCCGAGCTGTTCGCCAAAGTGCGCAACGTGCAAATCGTCGCCTGCGGCACCAGCTACCACGCCGGCATGGTCGCCCGTTACTGGCTGGAAGAACTGGCCGGCATCCCGTGCCAGGTCGAAGTTGCCAGCGAATTCCGCTACCGCAAGGTGGTGGTGCAGCCCGACACTCTGTTCGTGACCATCTCCCAGTCCGGTGAAACCGCCGACACCCTGGCCGCCCTGCGCAACGCCAAGGAACTGGGCTTCCTCGGCAGCCTGGCGATCTGCAACGTCGGCATCAGCTCCCTGGTGCGCGAGTCCGACCTGACCCTGCTGACCCAGGCCGGTCGTGAAATCGGCGTGGCATCCACCAAGGCCTTCACCACCCAGTTGGTCGGCCTGTTGTTGCTGACCCTGTCCCTGGGCCAGGTTCGCGGCACGCTGGGCGAAGGCGTTGAGGCACACCTGGTCGAAGAACTGCGCCGCCTGCCGGCCCGCCTGGGTGAAGCCCTGGCCATGGACAGCACTGTGGAGAAAGTCGCTGAGCTGTTCGCCGACAAACACCACACCCTGTTCCTCGGCCGTGGTGCGCAATACCCGGTGGCAATGGAAGGTTCGCTCAAGCTCAAGGAAATCTCCTATATCCACGCCGAAGCCTACCCGGCCGGTGAGCTCAAGCACGGTCCGCTGGCCCTGGTGGATGACGACATGCCAGTCGTTACCGTCGCGCCGAACAACGAACTGCTGGAGAAGCTCAAGTCCAACCTGCAGGAAGTGCGCGCCCGTGGCGGGCAACTGATCGTGTTCGCGGACGAGAAGGCCGGCATGACCAATGGCGAAGGCACCCACGTCATCAACATGCCGCACATCCACGACACCCTGTCGCCGATCCTCTACACCATCCCGCTGCAGCTGCTGTCGTATTACGTCGCTGTGCTGAAGGGCACCGACGTTGACCAGCCGCGTAACCTGGCGAAGTCGGTGACGGTGGAATAAACCGCACCCGAACCACCAAAACCCCTGGCTTCTAACAATAAAGATTGACACTTAACAATAAAGATTGACACGCCGTAACATAGATTGACACAAGGCCGAAACCCCCGTATTTACGGGGGTTTCCATTTTTTGGCTGAGCCATCGGTCTAGATTCTCCGCTTCGCCACGCTCCGGGAGTAGGCTAAAGAGGGCTGTACCATGAACAGGTGGTGGGCGATTTTTTCCTATAACTATTTTTCAGGGCGAGGAGAGGCGGTCCCGGCGGACGAAGGAGGTAGCATTGCGCGGTCGTAGGTTTTCGTCTGAGACAGATATTCAGCGGCATATTTCGAATGGATTCGGTAGCGGAGCTGGTGCCAGTTATCTGCCGTGGCTGCGCGTCCAAGACGTGCCTTCCAGAG
This sequence comes from Pseudomonas sp. GP01-A4, assembly GCF_058780865.1. Classification (NCBI taxonomy): domain Bacteria; kingdom Pseudomonadati; phylum Pseudomonadota; class Gammaproteobacteria; order Pseudomonadales; family Pseudomonadaceae; genus Pseudomonas; species Pseudomonas sp. GP01-A4. The sequence goes on along the minus strand of NZ_JBYSWF010000007.1, from coordinate 9,896 downwards.
GACGCTCCCACAAGATCCAAGGTGTGAAGATCGATCGTCTCCACCACCTCTTTTCTGACCTCGAACGCGCTTATTTTTTGGTATGTGAATTTTCGGAAAATGTTGTGGATATACGCGAACAGTATCCACTGCTACCGCGAGAAAGTGCTCAAGCAATCGCGAGCTCTATGGGAGTGCGATACCCGAAGTATCCGAAGACAGTGCTTCCTTACGTTATGACCACGGATTTTTTATTAACGATAAAAAAGCCCGATGGCAGCTTTAAATCCGTAGCCAGAACAATCAAATACCGCAGTGACCTCGAAGGCAAAAAAGCCAGGAGGACGTTGGAAAAATTTGAGATCGAAAAGCGTTTCTGGACTGGCCAACACGTTGATTGGGCCATTGTCACCGAAGAAATGTTCAGCCCCGATTTGATCAAAAATTTAGGCTTACTCAGGAAGTTCGCTCAACTGCCGCGCGCCTTGGCAGAGCCATCATTACACACAGATTTTCTGGGGCACTTAGCGAGCTGTCGTCCCTACCCGTGGAGTACTGCTGAATCTCTGCGAAAGATTGCCGCACGTTTATTTATCTCCTATCAAGACTCTCGGGCTTTATATCATCACCTGATATGGGCTAAGTCGATCAAGGTAGATTTGGTTGGTACTCCCATTCAAATGACTGCACCACTACCAACATTTGAAATCATTGAGAAACCAATGAAAATTTCACTGACGGCGGAGGGCCTATCATGAAAGTCCAAGTCAATGATTGTTTCGAACCGCTTACTGAGTTTTCCGTCGTGCCGGGCTTCGTTAGGGTCTTGTACCTCAATGAGCGATACGATGCGGTCGTTTTGATCCAATTAACGGATCCGCCCCGCCAACCGATTGGTTTAGGCCTGGAGGAGCTTCGCGGATCCGTCATTGCAGGTGATACGAAGCTAGCCAAGGTCGTTACGCCTGAGTTTCTCTTAGTGTTAGAGGATGACTTGGATGAGAAAAAGAAGCGGGAAAGGGATGAAAAGTGGAACATCATCGCACCCCTGATCGACTCAGGTTATCCAGGTCAGATATTCGCTCCTGGTGAGATGGGTCAAATGGTCGGCGCTAGAGCTGTTGAGCTCGGTATACAGCGCAAGAGCATCTATCGGCTTCTGTACCGTTACTGGATCAACGGCCAAGTTCGAAATGCGCTCTTGAAAAACTATGCGGGCGTCGGAGTTCCTGAGCGCAAGTATGATCCCGCAAAGCCCCCGGGTAGGAAGCCAAGGTATCAAGGTATTGCCGTTTCACCGACCAAGGTTATCGATGCAGTGGATAAGCGCTGTATCCGTATCGGCTACTCGTTATTTGTCGGGGATAAGACTTCTACGATAACCAACGCCTATGTTGAGATGCTCAGGAGGTTCTATACCGCGAAAGACCTGTCGAAAAATCCAGAATCAGGCGGTCGTTTGCTACCCGAATCGGAAATTCCTTCCTTTAGACAGTTCGATTATTGGGGAAAGCAATATTTCGACGAGGTTGAAACTGAACGTGGCCGTAAGGGAATGCGTAAGTGGCTAAAAGATTGCCGCCCCCTTTCTGGAACCGTCCGTGACTGGCTTCGTGGCCCCTGCCATCAGTTTGAGATCGATGCCACCATTGCGGACATTTATCTCGTGAACGGATACTCCAGGCGAATGCTCATTGGACGGCCGGTTGTGTACGTCGTCATTGATAGCTTTTCCGGCATGATCGTCGGTCTCTATATCGGATTAGAGGGCCCGAGTTGGAACGGAGCCAGGCAAGCGCTTTTCAACGCTTTCACTTCGAAGGTTGAGTTTTGCGCTACCAATGGGGTCACAATCGATTCAGAGGAATGGGCCTGTCATCACCTCCCACATCACATCTACGCTGATCGAGGCGAGATGTTGGGGAAAGCAGCTGAGGGTCTTGCCACTGGCCTGAATATCGAGCTGGGAATCGCTCCGCCTTACCGCCCTGACTGGAAGTCGATGGTTGAGAGCCGGTTCGGTATCCTGAACAACCTGACAGGCATCAGGTGGCTTCCTGGTGGTGTAGCTGCTAGGGAGAAGGAACGTGGCGAGCGAGATTACCGACTCGATGCAACGCTGAGCATTAAAGAGTTCACCAAGATTATCATCCAGTGTGTCCTTCACTATAACCGCTTCAACAGGCAGCCCGACAGGCTCACTCAAGAGATGATGAACGACGGTGTCGATCCGACGCCGTCAGGTATCTGGACTTGGGCATTAGAAAATGGTCATGTCGAACCAAACAATCATCCCGACGAGATGGTCTATCTCCATTTGCTTCCGCGTGAGCAAGCGACGGTGCAAAAGGGTGGTGTGCTATTCCGAGGGATGCACTATGTCTGTGATGTAGCGATCGAGAACAACTGGTTTGCGAAGGCCCGTAGCCGCGGGGTTTGGTCGATAGAGTGTTGGTATGACCCAAATTCCTCAGCACATATTTGGATTCGGGGAGACAACAAACAGTTCATCCGTTGCGATTTGCGTAAGTCTGATAGCAAGTATGCTGGTTATCGATCCGATGAGATTTTCGATCTGCTCGAAGCTTACCGCCAGACTCCACCGACTCATAAACGTGCTGAGCTGGAGAGTCGGATTTCGTTGCTGGAGGAAGTTAATAAAGTCGTCAGCGGTGCGATCGCTGAGCGAAATGATGAGCCAGCGCCTGCGACCAAAGCTGAGATGATTGGAAATATTCGTGAGAATCGCGCCGTTGAGCGCCTCAAGGAGCGTGAGACCGCCCATGTGCCAGAGGGTGTGAGGATTGAATCGCCTGTGCTCAAGACAGAGATCTCCCAAGATCGCTCAGAAAACTTTGCCGGCCCTCGCAGCGCTCAGGTTATCGATATGCTCAAACGCCTCCGCCCAGGACAAAACTCATGAAAGGCGCCCAAGTTTTCGCAAGCTACACGAAGCAGGCGATAGCGGACTACGCGGGAAATCCACTCATCGAAGCGCTGCCACCGATCTTCTCAGAAGAGGTGGCAATGCAACTAATCTCGAACTTCCCCCGTCCTGTTGATCCAGAAGAGCTGACCCTCGACCGATCGACTCGGGTTCACTGCATCGACCGCTTGAGAACGGTGGTCCAGCCTTTGTTGGTCCACATGGATCTGGAGTCCGTATTTTCATTGCTGGTACGACGTGGGTACGTCGGACGCAACCCGACCTCTCCAGACACTGTCAGACATCTTCACTCACTTTCGGGCGCACAGCGCTACCACGATGGATTCAAGTCCACTGCCGAAACGTTCAGTCTGGTTGGCCTTAGTGGCATTGGAAAGTCCACCGCACTCGAAGCCATTTTGAGTCTCTACCCTCAAACGATTCGCCACGAGCGTTATGAAGGAAAGCAGTTCGTTCATACCCAGATCACCTGGCTCAAGCTTGACTGCCCCCGAGATGGTTCGCTGGCAGGCTTCTGTCAGCAATTTTTCTATGCGGTCGGGCGAGCTTTAGGTGATGAGGATTACTACAAGCGGTATAGGGCTCGGAACATCAATGACTCGTTGCAACAAATGGAACAGGTTGCGAGTACATTTTTCATCGGAGCTTTGCTGATCGACGAACTTCAGAACCTGCACCTTGCAAAAACTGGGGGCAAGGACAACATGCTCAATTTCTTCCTCCATCTAGTGAACAACATCGGCATTCCCGTGGTGTTCATCGGGACAAATTCGATGATCAGCCTATTTTCGGACGTCATGCGCAACGCAAGGCGTTGCTGCGGCGTCGGGGTACTCGAATTTAAACGTTTTGAGAAGGACGATGACGAGTGGCGCATGCTTGTTGAAAACCTCTGGAGCTATCAGTGGTACCAGCAGCCGGTCGAACTGACAGAGGATGTGTTTGATGCGCTGTATGAGCATACACAAGGGGTCACCGACTTTTTGGTGAAGCTTTTGGTGCTCAGTCAAAGGTACGCGATCCAGAGTGGTTCGGAATGCGTTACCGCCGAGACAATTGCGTTGGTGAGCAACACCAAGATGCAGATATTGAAGCCAGCTTTGTCCGCTCTGCGAAGCCGAGATCCGAAACGGATGCGGCAGTTCGATGATTTGCTTCCGATTGAAGACCAACTAAGCGACATGATGGCGTTCGATGGTGTGGCTCGGCCGGAGCGACTGGCATTGCTGCGCAGTGTCATCAGTCGCAGCGACAATAATGCTACCAAACCTAATGTGGCGGCCGTTAACCAAGTCAAATCGCAGTCACCTGCGGCGGTGGCGGTTGAGACCTCAGAGGCACAGGCGCTAAGTGAAAGTGAAGACTCCATTGAGGCGTTGAAGAGCGCCGGTTGGATAAGCAGTGATCTCTTTGAGTTTTCTCCGTTGTATCGGAAGGGGTGAATTAAGGGTGACGAAATGGGGCTCAAATTCCATTTCTTTCCGGCCGTTTTCCACGATGAGACGCTTCACAGCGTTCTCTCAAGATACGCCCGGCTCTGTGGCGTACGTAGTTGCGCAGCAGTTTTCGATGGAGCGCAGTCCGCGAAATGCTTTTCGCAGAACGTTGCTTTTCCATGTCGACTAGCTGAGCTTGTCGAGGCGCTGCCGTGTGATACAGGCTTATCGCTAGCCGCTGTTATAAAGCGCCATACGCAACTGCCCTACTACGAACCTTTTTTGACCCCGCAACAGGTGGGCGACGCCAATATCTTGATGGCGGGAAACGGCAAGGGGTTGATGCTAAGGTTGGGGTTAATCGCGAGCCGACTCCAGTTTGCTTCGAGAGTGCGATTTTGCTTCGACTGTGTCGAACAGGACATGGCCTGTGTGGGAGCAGCGTACTGGCACCGTGTGCATCAGCTTCCAGGCGTTTTGATCTGTCCCCACCATGGAACTCCGTTGAGGCTCCTTGATTACCGCTGGTTGAGCAGAAACTCTCGAAGAATGCATTTACCGGACGATGAGGACGTTCAGTCTCACTCCATTTCGCTAGAGATCCCTCAAAATCTACAAAGTGCTCTGCACGAAATAGCGCAGCGTTCGATGCAGGTGCTTGAGACCGATGTTCCGCCATTATGTCCTGATGCGATTCGCTCGGTGTTTCTGGATAGCGCTATTGCCTTGAAAATGGCTTCCGATACTGGTCGGCTGCACTTAGGCATTTTGGCGCGACACATGTCTGCATTCTTTGAGGGGCTCCCCTCCTCAGGGGAGTACTCGATACTGAGCAAGTCGTCTGCGGATATACCGGCGGCCTGGATTGTGAAGCTTTTACGTAAGCCGAGGGGCACCCATCATCCACTGAAATTCATCCTGCTGGCCTGTGCGCTCAAGGTCGACATGGAAAGGATACTGCGGCCAAACGGTCCTATTACCGAGTCGCTTAGTCGAACTGCCAATACCGAAACTCCCTGTGGACGAGCTGCCAACAGATCTCCAACCAATCGCTCAAGCACCAATGAGTATATGAGTGAGGCATCTGAAACGATCTGGACGCTGGCGCTCTCGGGGGCTAACGCTAAAACCATAGCGTCAGAAACAAGGAGCTCGGTTACATGCGTCTATCGAATGATACGCGCGATTTCGAATGGACCTGACCTATGGAAAGAGGCGAGGCTTTCGAAACTTCTGGTTGATAGGAGGAACCGATTTGACGGGGAATACAGAGCTCGCCTAGCTCATGAGTGTCGAGATTATGTGTGGCTTCATCGAAACGATCGGCAATGGCTGTCCGAGCTGACACAAGAGCCAGGTAAAGCCCACAGACCGCGCGGACAGCAGGCAGAAAGATTCAAAGACCTCGACCTTGCCAACGAAGTGGTTCAATGCGCTGAAATGTTACGAGCGCTTCCAGGTAAACCTGTCCGCATCTCACGGACAAAAATAGGCAGAGAGCTTCATGTGTTATCTAGGTTTGAAAAGCAGCTCAACAAGCTGCCGCACTGTGCGGCTGCACTGGCAGCCGAATGCGAAACCCTTGATGCATTTCATCGGCGGCGCCTGAGCTGGGCCGAGCGGAAGCTAAAACTTGACGGCAAGCCAATCACTCAATCAGCGCTGTATCGAACAGCGTGTCTCAGAAAACTCCAAATATGAGTGAATGCACCCTGATCCGCGTATGAATATTGCTCTGTAACGCCGTCGGCACAAGCCTCTATATATATGAGCTGTGCGTGGATTCGATGTGTGAATTTTGACGAGGCGTGCAGTGAAAGTATTTATATGTGTGGTGTATTGTATTTTGACTCTGGCGTAAAAACTGCTGTTTTCTAATAAAATAATTGCTGGCTGTTCGCTACTGTATGGCGTTCATTTTTAAAAATCCTTACCCGGGTACACGGTGATATGTGATAAAAGAACACCATCCACAGGACTCGCGTCCTACCAGAACCCACGTTAGAAAGTCGGCTACTCATGTCCAGTATTCTGTTTTTCCCAATGTCTATGCCAGACGAGACACTATTATCTCGTATTACGAGATACCATTTTTTGTCCGGAAACAAAACCGAGGCAGAAACCTTTCGTGATCTTTTTGGCGTTGCGCCATTTCAGCTATCTATCATACCGAAGCAATTAGAAAACCTTGCTTCTCGATTGCCGGGAGTTAAAGAAAGCAACTTGGCTGAGTTGCTTGAGATTAACACTACGTTCCCAGCCTACAAACCTTTTATAGGATTATCAAAAGAACCCTCTAAGGAGTTTGACAAGGTTTTATCTGATGTCGCTCGAGTGCCTAGGAGAGAAGGTACGAGGAATAGCAGAGCTAAAATTTGCTTGGCCTGTGTGCAGGCCGACCTCATAGAGTGTGGCTACGCATATTGGCACCGAGCTCATCATGTACCGGGCGTTACAGCGTGCTGGCGACATGGTGAAGAACTTCTTCAATCTTGCCCTAATTGCTCTCATCCTTTTTATCGTAAAAACCGATTGTTACCGGGGTTGACCGATGATTGTGCTTGCGGGTGGAACGCTGTTAAACCTGCGAACCGCTCACTCGCCTCAAATGAAGAGAGCGAGTTTGCAGTTTTTGTAAATGATATTCTGCAACGCAATCTGCCATCGATAGATTATACGGTTTTGGCTGCTTGTTATCGGCGTCAAGCAAAGAAGCAAGGGTTTGTTCATGGGAACCTAATTGGCACAGCTAAATTATTTAGCAGTATTCGTGATAAGTTCAGCGATAAAATTATTTCAAAAATTGATTTGGCATACGCAGCTGGAATTCGAAGTCAATGGATTAGGCTATCGACAACAAGAGGTCAAATTGATATGCCGTTGGCAAGGCATCTTTTAATATCTCTCCATCTTTTTGGATGTGCAGAAAAGTTTGAGAAATGCTTGGCAGAAGAGTCTCTACTTGCTAGCTCGGCAAACCCGACGGTCCGTCTTAAAGAGAAAACTTTGCCAGAACATAAGAAAAAGGCTTATCGAGAAAAAATCTCAATGCTACTTGAAGTGAAGCCAGGCATTGGTATGGACTATCTTTGGGTAAGTGCTTATCAAGTAACCCGTTGGCTCAACGAAAACGATAAGGACTGGTTGTTGAGTAAAATTACAGGGAACGTAATGCAGAAGAGTAGTGCCGAGCCGGCGGTGAACGATGAGGACGAAAAATACGCAACTATTCTTATAGAGGGCGTTGAGAACTTGTACCGCATCACCCAAAAACAGGTGCGAGTAAATATCAGTAACATGCTTGCACTTTTGCCGCGAAAAGTAAGTAGGCAGCGTGCGACTCGTAAGTCTTTCCCGTTGTTGTCAGCTCAACTTGAACTTCAATTTGAGTCTCTTTGGCATTTTAGGTTGCGGAGATTTATATGGACGATGTCGGAGATCGCGAGGCTTAAGTTACCGCCAAACAACTCCAGCTTGAGATTATTGACAACAGTACCTCATGTGGCCTGCCAGGCTCTCATAAATCACTTCGAGTGGAATTTAGACAGCATGGTTAAGGACGGCATTAAGGTTGAGGTTATGCTTAGAAATACCGGCGTCTCGCGGCAATGGGAAGGGCCACCAGGTTATGATATTCCCATGGGTGGCAATGCATACATGGAGATGATCGCGTCCAATTCAAAGCCCCAGTAGATATTTTTATGGCGTGGCGCAGTTGCTCTGGATCCGGTGATTTCTGTGGCTTATTGCTGGGCGTTGGATGTCATTGTTAATACCGACGCCTATTGCGTATTGATCGGGCATTGGATGTGCACCGATAGCAGCGGTTTACGCATATACGGGATTTATGCCGCATACGTCGATTTCGCGTATTCAATGTCCGCAGACATCGGTATCTATCTCAACGTCGATTCAAGCATGAGCAGGGGAATTACGTCGCTGGCGCAATCCACTCCAGTGGGCTGCGTAATTACATAGGCTTGACCACCTATTTGCATTCGACTTGACCAGTTAGGCCGTGATTGATTGTTTCGCTGTACGTAGCCTGACTGACAAGATTTTAAGTGTGATAGAGAACCCTAACAGCCGCTTAATCCATTTGATTCAGTCTTGGTTGCAGCCATTGGTGTTAGCCACGGCATTTGATTCGTAGGAATGAGTCGCTCGACAATTGCGCAGTCGATCCAACGACCGTCAAGGCATGCATGTTTCTCGTAAACCCCGACTTGGCGGAATCCGCAAGCTTCGCACAGGGCGAGACTGGCGCGGTTAGATGTGAACACGCGAGAAAGGACTTTCCAAAATCCACGAGCTTCTGCCTCTTTAAGCAGCGCCTGAAGGAGATTCTTACCCAGCCCCTGGCCTCGCACCTCACGGCTCATGTAAATCGAAAAGTCAGCGATGCCGTCATAGCACGCGCGATTGCGGTAGTCACTAAGGCTCGCCCATCCGATGACCTTATCGTGCTCATCAAGCATCACCAGAACGGGATAACGATCATGAGCCTCAAGTCGCTCTAGCATGTCATCAGGGTTACGCGGAGTGGTCTCGAACGTGGAACTTCGTTCCGCAATCCCTTGGTTATAAATAGTGGCTATCGAGGTTGCATCAACTGGCTCAGCAGGACGGATACGCATGATCGGGTTCCATTATGTTGGTAGTAACAACATTTGAATCAAAAAATGGAGATTCAATAGGCTTGCGTTGGATCTGAGCCACGCTCATTTGTGAGGCCGCAGCGTTTTTCGGTAGCTCGTGTAATCTGCCTGAGCAAGGTTAATGCTCCTTGCCTGGCTTCGGCTGAAAGGTTCTCGATCATTGTTATCTCTTCGGCAATGAGATCGCCCCTGATTTTTTCGTAGAGTTCCCTGCCCGCGTCCGTGGCCTGGATCTTCACGGCACGGCGGTCTTCGTTATCCTCAGCGCGTGACACATACCCCTTGCGTTCGAGCGCATCGATTACGCGGCTTGCCGTGCTTTTGTCTAAAAACATCTTTTCAGCCAAGACCTGAAGCCGCATGGCTCCTTTCTTGACCAGCGTTTCGACCGCGTAGCACTGGGTGACTGAAACGTCGTAGCAGCAAATCCGATCTCTATCTCGAAACTGGTAGACACGGACGAGCTGATTCAACGCCTCGTACAGATCCTCGGCATCCTGGGACAACTGGTCTTTTTTCCGCTTCGGCATAATCGTCACAAATTCGTTGTTAGCCGCAACAATAATCTGGGGGATGCAGATCGTCAACAAGCCTCCGCTGGCTGATGACAGGAAATCTGTCGCACTAGCATGTTGTGCCCAACAGCCAAAAAAGAATTCAGCAAGTGAGCTTTGTGGCCCAATCCTGGCACCTCTTAGTGTTGGAAAAATTCGGCCCAATGCTGCTGTTGAACTTGCTGTACTGGTTACAGCTGATTTGCGTTGTGATCAGCTCGTCTTCCGACGAAAAGTCGTCCGACTGCGGATTCCACGCCATTCGGACACTCAGCCCACGCTGATCCGGACACCTGTTCCACGCTCATTCGGACAGGCAGTC
>NZ_JBYSWF010000079.1:0-27604 GCF_058780865.1 Pseudomonas sp. GP01-A4 | reverse complement strand
GTGGTGGGGCAAAGACCTTTTGGTTACTTTTGGGGCGTTTGCCAAAAGTGACCCGCTGTAAGAGCGGAACCATAAGTGGCCGTTACCGAAGAAACGGATATGTACTCAGCCAGACTGAACATATCTCATCCCCCCAACCCACCACGCAACTATTGGTTACAAGTTGGTGATAACCTCACCGTTCCCCCACCCAGACCCGTCTCCCCGATGCCCAGTGAACCCGCGCTGCTGTTACGTCACCACCGCCCTTTCATCGCGTTCTGGCTGGCGCGGATCTTCACCGCCAGCGGTTTCCAGATGCTCACCGTGGCCATCGGCTGGAACCTCTACCAACTGACCGGCAACGTGCTGGACCTGGGTTTGGTCGGCCTGGTGGAGTTCGTACCGCGGGTGCTGTTCATGCTGCACACCGGCCATGTGGCCGACCGCTATGAACGGCGCAAGGTCGCAGCCATCTGCCAGACCGTTCAAGCGTTGATCGCGCTATCCCTGGCAATCGGCGGACTGACCGGCAATGTCACCCGCGAGATGATTTTCATCCTGGCGTTCCTGCTGGGCGCGGCGCGTTCGTTTGAAATGCCCACCACCCAGGCCCTGCTGCCGAGCATCGTGCCCACTGCACTGTTTCCCCGCGCCGTGGCGTCGTCGCAGTCGGCGCAGCAATTGGCCACCATCGTGGCGCCGGCGCTGGGCGGTCTGCTGTACGCCTTTGGCAGTGTCTGGGTCTACGGCCCCACGGTGGTGCTGTACCTGATCGCCTGCGTGCTGACCCTCAACCTGCCCGCGCGCCAGACGCCGCTGAACAAGGCCAAGGCGACCATGGATTCGTTGCTGGCCGGGATTCGTTTTATCCGCAGTCGGCCGGACATCCTCGGCGCGATTTCCCTGGACCTGTTCGCCGTATTGCTGGGCGGCGCCACGGCCTTGCTGCCGGTGTTCGCCAAGGACATTTTACTGACCGGGCCGTGGGGCCTTGGGCTGCTGCGCTCGGCGCCAGCGGTCGGGGCGTTGTTGATGTCGTTGTGGCTGGCGCGGTTTGCCGTCGACCGGCATGTGGGGCGGATCATGTTTACGGCGGTCGGGGTGTTTGGCGTAGCCACCATCGCGTTCGGCCTGTCGACCTCGTTCTGGTTCTCCCTGGCGGTGCTGGTGGTATTGGGCGCAGCGGACATGATCAGCATGGTGATCCGCGCCTCGTTCGTGCAACTGGAAACCCCGGACGAAATGCGCGGCCGGGTCAGCGCGGTCAACGGGCTGTTTATCGGCGCGTCGAATCAGTTGGGCGAGTTCGAGTCCGGGATCACCGCCCACTGGTTCGGCACCGTGCCCGCCGTGGTCATGGGCGGCATCGGCACGCTGGTGGTGACCGGGGTCTGGATCAAACTGTTCCCGACCCTGGCCAACCGCGACCGCATGCATGTGCCGGTGGAAGAACCCGCCAAGGTTTAGAAGACCTTGTCGAGGGTGACGGGAAAGTCCCGCACCCGCTTGCCGGTGGCGTGATACACCGCGTTGGCCACCGCCGCCGCAACCCCGACTATCCCGATCTCGCCGACGCCCTTGGAACCAAGGGCGTTGACGATCTCGTCGTGTTCTTCGACAAACAGCACATCTATCTCGCCGATATCCGCGTTTACCGGAATGTGGTATTCGGCCAGGCTGTGGTTCATGGAGCGACCCAATGCGTGATCGACCTGGGTCTCCTCATGCAACGCCATGCCGATGCCCCAGACCACACCGCCGAGAATCTGGCTACGGGCCATCTTCGGATTGACCACCCGCCCGGCCGCAATCGCACTGACCACCCGGCTGACCTTGATGGTGCCCAGGTCCTCATCCACCCGCACTTCGACAAACACCGCCGAATGCGTGGCAGAGGCATAGCCTTCGCGCTGTTTGCCCGGCTCGCAATCCACCTGCACTTCCAGCGCCTGCTCGCCGCTGTCTTGCACCAATTGCGCCAGGGAGATGCGCTGGTCACCGGCGTGCAGCTGGCCATTCTCAAACCGCGCCGACTCAGCGTCTTTGAACGCCGGGTACGTCTTGCGCGCAATGTCCAACAGCTTGGCGTTCAACGCTTCACAGGCCTGTTGCACCGCGCTGCCCACCGACGACACGGTAAACGAGCCGCCCTGCAACGGCGCCGTCGGCAGCGATGAATCCCCCAGCAGGAACGTCACATCGCCTACCGGCACGCCGCTGGCCTGGGCGGCGATCTGCGCCATGACCGTGTAAGTGCCGGTGCCGATATCGGTGGTGGCACTGCTGACCGTGAGCTTGCCCAGGTGGTCGATCCGCGCCTTGGCGCTGGCTTTCATTTGCAGGGCCTCCCACACCCCGCCGGCCATGCCCCAACCAACCAGTTGGCGACCATCGCGCATGCTTCGCGGCTCCGGGTTGCGCTGGCTCCAGCCAAAACGCTCGGCACCTTCGCTGTAGCATTCGCGCAACGCTTTGCTGGACCAGGGCTTGTCTTCGTTCTGATTGCGCTCGGCATAGTTGATCAGCCGCAATTGCACCGGGTCGATGCCCAGGGCGCAGGCCAGTTCATCCATGGCGCATTCCAGGCCGATCACCCCCAGCGCTGCGCCGGGAGCGCGCATGTCCAGCGGTGTGAACACGTCCAGCGGCACCAGCTTGTAGGTCAGCAGCACGTTATCGCAGCGATAGAGCATGCCGCTCCATTCCACCACGTGTTCGCTGAAGTCCTCGAAGCGCGAGGTCTGGCCGATGGCGGTGTGGCCCAGGGCAAGCAAGCGGCCATTGGCGGCAGCACCCAGTTGCAGGCGCTGCAAGGTGCGCGGGCGATAACCGAAGGTGAACATCTGCTGGCGCGTGAGGGTGACGCGCACCGAACGCTTCAGGGCCAGCGATGCCATCACTGCCAGCGGCAACTGGTACTGCGGGCGCAGACCTGAACCAAAGGCGCCGCCGACGAACGCGGCGAAGATCCGCACCTGGCTTTTATCCAGGCCGGAGACTTTCTGCACATAGGCCTGGCAGTTCTGCGGGCCCTGGGTCTTGTCGTGGATATGCAGGGTGCCGTCCGGCTGATAAAGCACGGTGCTGGCGTGGGGTTCCATGGGGTTATGGTGTTCGATGGGCGTGCTGTAGTGCAGGTCCAGGCGGGTGGCGGCGCCGGCCCATTCGGCCTGGAAGTTGCCGCGCGGCTTGGGCGGTGTTTGCGGCGACGGGTGCGCCTGCTCTTGCAAGGCCAGCAGATCGGTCTCGGCAGGCTCGGCGGCGTATTCGATCTGCACCAGGGAACCGGCGTGGCGCGCCAGTTCCAGGTTATCGGCAATCACCAATGCCAACGGCTGGCCGCTGTAGAGCACACGGTCGTTGTACAGCGGGCGAAACGGCGAGCCGTCGGCAGCATCGGCATCCGCGTAGCTGTCGTCGTAGCTGGCCAGCTTCGGGCGGTTGAGGTGATCAAGCACCATCACCACACCGGGCAGCGCCAGGGCTTGGGACGCATCAATGCGGATGACCCGGCCCCTGGCGATGTTGCTCGACACCACGCTGCCGTGCAGCAAGCCATCCTCGGGAAACTCACCGGCATAGCGCGCTTGCCCGGTGACCTTGAGCAGACCGTCGACCCGGTCCAACGGTTTGCCGATTGCGCTCATGACGTGGCTCCTGCAACAGCGGCATCGCTCAGGGCGCGAATGATCGCGCGGCGTGCCAGTTTGATCTTGAAGCCGTTGTGCTCCAGCGGCTCGGCGTCCAGCAGCAGGGTTTCGGCGGCAGTGCTGAAGGTTTCGCGGCTGACGGACTGGCCGATCAGCGCGGCTTCCACCGCGCGATCACGCCATGGCTTGTGGGCGACGCCGCCCAGGGCCAGGCGGGCGTCGACGATCACATCGCCATCCAGCTCCAGCGCCGCCGCGACGGATACCAGGGCGAAGGCGTAGGAAGCCCGGTCACGGATTTTCAGATAGTGGCTGTGGGCAGCCAGGTGGTCGGCAGGCAACTCGATGGCGGTGATCAGTTCGTCGTCGGCCAACTGGTTATCCCGCTGGGGCGCATCGCCCGGCAGCCGGTGAAAGTCGGCGAACTCGATGACCCGCGCACCACCCCGGCCCTGCACATGCACCCGCGCATCCAGGGCGGCCAGGGCCACGCACATGTCAGAAGGATGGGTGGCAACGCACTGGTCACTGGCGCCGAGGATCGCGTGGATGCGGTTCAAACCGACCCGCGCCGGGCAACCGCTGCCGGGCTCGCGTTTGTTGCAGGGCACGGCAGCGTCATAGAAGTAGTAGCAACGGGTGCGTTGCAGCAGGTTGCCGCCGGTACTGGCCATATTGCGCAATTGCGGCGAGGCGCCGGCGAGGATGGCCTGGGACAGCAGCGGGTAGCGTTCTTCGATCAGCGGGTGCCAGGCCAGGTCGGCGTTGCTCACCAGGGCACCGATCATCAAGCCGCCCTCGGGAGTTTCTTCCACGTCGCGAAGTGGCAGCCCGGTGATATCAATCAGGTGCTCCGGGCGGCTGATGTTCTCTTTCATCAGGTCCAGCAGGTTGGTGCCACCGGCGATAAACCGCGACGCCGGGCTGACCAGGTGCACCGCCTCCTGCACGTCGGCCGGCTTGCTGTAATGGAAGGGATTCATTGCTCACCTCCCTGCACGCGGCACGCCGGCAAGGCTTCTTCGATGGCATCGCGGATGTTGTTGTAGGCGCCGCAGCGGCAAAGGTTGCCGCTCATCAGTTCCTGGATCTGCGCGGTGTCGTGGGCGCGGCCTTCACGGGCCAGGCCCACCGCCGAGCAGATTTGCCCCGGCGTGCAGTAGCCACACTGGAAGGCATCGTGCTTGATAAAGGCCTGTTGCATCGGGTGCAGGTCGTCGCCCGAGGCCAGGCCTTCGATGGTGATCAACTCGGCACCGTCGCACATCACCGCCAGGGTCAGGCAGGCGTTCACCCGCTTACCGTTGAGCAACACGGTGCAGGCACCGCACTGGCCGTGGTCGCAGCCCTTCTTGGTGCCCGTCAGGTCCAGTTGCTCGCGCAGCAGGTCCAGCAGGGTGGTCCAGGGCAATACATCCAGTTGAATGGGGTCCCGATTGAGGGTCAGGCGTATCGGATGACTGACGAACGGCTTGGCCGCCGCGCCATTGGGGGTTGCGCTCATAAACACCTCACGGATTGGTGTGCAATCGCGGCGTTCTGGGAAGTCGCCGTCTTAGCGGTACGACTTCCCGGGGTTATGAGCGTTCAAGGCAATTGATGGGTGGCGATCAGCGAATGCCGAGGGTGGTGACCAACTGGTTGCGCGGTGGGTTGATCGAGGTGTTGCTGTACTGGAACGTGCCGCCGGCTTCGACATTATCCAGCTGGAACGTATAGATGTAGCCCATCAACGTTCCCGCGCCACTGCATGGCTGGCTGATGGAACCCACCTGGCAGATGGCGGTGGTGCTGATACGGGGCACCGACGCGCCGTCGAAAAATGCCTGGGAGCTGTTGCCCAGGCCGACTTCCATCACGTACACCAGTGTCTGCCCGCGGTGCGTGCACATCTGGGTGCTGTCGGCCCGCTCGGGAATGGTTTCAGTGCACTTGGCCGACTGAACCTTGAATACCCGCACCTCGCTCAACGCCGGTGCAGGCGCGCCCCACGCCGGTGCCGCACCGAGCCACAGGCCGATGCAACCGAACAGAGCTAGACTCCAGGCGCTGGCTTTTTTCATGCTGTCGATGACCCTGTAATAAACGTCGGCGCAGTATGCCTCAAGGCCATGATCAAGCCTATGCGCCACTGGCCCTCGGCTGCTGGTATGATGCGCCGCTTTTTCCGATCCTCTCTGGAACCACAGGCGCTTGGCGCAGTTTGTGCTTTGACTTAGAGGTCAACAAATAACGACGCAAAATAGCGTCACAGGGAGCAGGCATGCTGGAAAAGCTGTTTCAACTCAAGGCACACAACACGAATGTGCGCACCGAGATTCTCGCGGGCGTCACCACCTTCCTGGCCATGGCCTACATCCTGTTCGTCAACCCGAGCATCCTCGGTGAGACCGGCATGGACAAGGGCGCGGTCTTTGTCGCGACCTGCCTCGCGGCGGCCATCGGTTCCACCGTGATGGGCCTGATCGCCAACTACCCGATTGCCCTGGCACCGGGTATGGGCCTCAACGCATTCTTCACCTACACCGTGGTCCTGCACATGGGCCACACCTGGCAAGTGGCGCTGGGTGCGGTGTTCATCTCGGCAGTGCTGTTCTTCCTGCTGTCGATCTTCCGCATCCGCGAATGGATCATCAACAGCATCCCGCTGCCCCTGCGCTCGGCGATTGCGGCGGGTATCGGCCTGTTCCTGGCGCTGATCGCCCTGCACAACGCCGGCATCGTGGTCAGCAACCCGGCCACCATGGTGGGCCTGGGCGACCTGAAACAACCCGCGCCGATCCTCGCCACCCTCGGCTTCGCGCTGATCGTTGCGCTGGAAGCCCTGAAAGTACGGGGCGCGGTATTGATCGGCATCCTGGTGGTGACCATCGCCTCCATCGTGCTGGGCTTCACCCCGTTCGGCGGCGTGATGTCGATGCCACCTTCGCTGGCCCCGACCTTCCTGCAACTGGACATCAAAGGCGCCCTGGACATCGGCCTGGTGAGCGTGATTTTCGCGTTCCTGTTCGTCGACCTGTTCGACAACTCCGGCACCCTGATCGGCGTCGCCAAGCGCGCGGGTCTCATGGGCAAGGACGGCCACATGCCGAAAATGGGCCGTGCGCTGATCGCTGACAGTACGGCGGCCATGGCCGGCTCGCTGCTGGGCACCTCGACCACCACCAGCTACATCGAATCGGCGGCGGGCGTGAGCGCCGGTGGCCGTACCGGTTTGACCGCCGTCGTGGTCGCGATCCTGTTCCTGCTGGCGCTGTTCTTCTCGCCACTGGCGGCCAGCGTTCCGGCCTTCGCCACCGCACCGGCGCTGCTGTTCGTCGCCGTGCTGATGACCTCGGGCCTGGCCGAAATCGACTGGGACGACATCACCGTCGCCGCACCGGTGGTGATCACCGCCCTGGCGATGCCATTCACTTATTCCATCGCCAACGGCATTGCCTTCGGTTTCATCGCCTGGACCGCCATCAAGCTGCTTTCGGGCCGCTACCGTGAGCTGAACCCGGCGCTGGTGATCCTGTCGATTCTGTTTGTGATCAAGCTGGGCTGGTTCAACGCATGACTTTTGACGCCGCAAGCTACACCGTTCAACTGGAAGAAAAGGTCACGCGCCTGCGTGACCTGCTGGCGCCGTTCGACGCGCCAGAGCCTCAGGTTTTCGACTCGCCGTTGCAGAACTTCCGCCTGCGGGCGGAGTTCCGCCTGTGGCGCGAAGAGGGTCAGCGCCACTACGCAATGTTCTCCCAGGAGGACAAGCGCACGCCGATCCTCATTGAAGAGTTTCCGATTGCCAGCCTGCGCATCAACCAGTTGATGCCGCAACTCAAGGCCGCCTGGCAAGCCAGCGCCGCCCTGAGCCACAAGCTGTTCCAGGTGGAGTTCCTCACCACCCTGGCCGGCGACGCGATGATTACCCTGTGCTATCACCGCCCGCTGGATGAGCATTGGCATACGGCGGCGAACAAGCTGGCGGCGGACCTGAACGTCAGCATCATCGGCCGCTCCAAGGGCAAGCGCGATGTGATCGGCCGCGATTACGTGGTCGAGAAACTCGACGTCGGCGGTCGCACCTTCAGCTATCGCCAGCCTGAAGGCGCGTTCACCCAGCCCAACGGCACGGTGAACCAGAAGATGCTCAACTGGGCATTCGAAGCCCTGGGCGATCGCAGTGATGACCTGCTGGAGCTGTACTGCGGCAACGGCAACTTCACCCTGCCCCTGGCCACTCGCGTGCGCAAAGTGCTGGCCACCGAGATCAGCAAGACTTCGGTGAACGCGGCGCTGAGCAACCTCGATGAAAACGCGGTGGATAACGTCACCCTGGTGCGTTTGTCTGCCGAAGAGCTGACCGAGGCCTTGAATGAAGTGCGGCCGTTCCGTCGCCTGCACGGCATCGACCTCAAGAGCTACGAGTTTGGCAGCGTGTTCGTCGACCCGCCGCGTGCCGGCATGGACCCGGACACCTGCGAGCTGACCCGGCGCTTCGAGAACATCCTGTACATCTCCTGCAACCCGGAGACGTTGGCGGCGAACATTGCGCAACTGCATGACACGCACCGGATTACCCAGTGCGCGATGTTTGACCAGTTCCCGTGGACGCACCACATGGAATCGGGTGTGTTACTGACCCGGCGTTAAATCCCCAGCACTGCAAAGATCAAAATGTGGGAGCCGTCGAGCTTTAGCGAGGCCGCGATGGCGGTGGGTCAGACAGAAAAATGTCATCAGCCCCGCCGCCATCGCAGCCTCGCCAAGGCTCGACAGCTCCCACAGTGGATCGGTGTGTTAGCCGATATAGCCATCATGCCGATGGCTGGAAATATCCCGCCAACGCCCGCAGATCCTGCTCGTTGAGCAACCCTGCAAAATACTTCAGTTGTATCCGCGCCAGCAGATACGCATGCCGCGCATCCGCCAGGTCGCGGCGTGCCGTGAACAGTTGCTGCTCGGCATCCAGCACATCGAGGTTGACGCGCTCGCCACCGGTCACGCTTTTCTTCGTCGCCGTCACCAGGGCGGTGGCCGAGCTGACCGCCATTTCATACGCCCGCACTTTGGCCGCGCCGCTGGTGTTGAGGTTGAATTGCTTGCGCAGTTCGATCAGCGTCCTGGCGGTCTGCGCGTCCAGTTCATATTGGGCCTGGGACAGTTGATTGGCGGCCTGACGGGTTGACGCCGACACCGAGCCACCGGCGAACAGCGGCAGGCTGACCTGGATGCCGACGCTGTTGGTGTCGTACTTCTGGTTGTAGCTGCTTTCCGAATCCGAGCTGGTCTGGCGGCTGCTCGCATACAGGCTGACCTTGGGCATGTGCCCGGCGCGCTTGCGCTCCACTTCGTATTCGGCGACGTCCAGCGCGTGGTGCTGGGATTTGAGCTCCGGGTTGTTGGCCATCGCTATTTCCCGCCAGGTCTCGAAACGGTTGGGCTCCAGCGGCGGGATCTCGAACTGGCGAGTCAGCGGCGCCAACTCGTCTATCTGCAACGGCTGGCCCACAATCGCTTCCAGCTCGCGCAAGGCTGCGTCCTGGGTGTCCAGGGATTCGATCTCTTCGGCCTGGGCCAGGCTCAGGCGTGCCTGGGTTTCCAGCACATCGGTGCGGGTGCCCTCGCCGCCCTTGAGCAGCCGTTCATTGAGTTGCAGGCGCTCGGCATACGCGCGTTTCTGGGCGCGGCTCAGCTCGATCCGCTCCTGGGCCAGCAATGCCTGGCTGTAGGCGCTCAACACCCGCACGGCCAGTTCCTGGCTCTTGCTGCGAAAGCGTTCATCGGCAAACAGCGCCTGCGCTGCACCCTGGCGATAGCGCGCATAGGCTTCGTAATCGAGCAGCGGTTGTTGCAGGGTCAGGGTCGAGGCATAGCTGCGGTAATCGCGGTCGCTGGTGACGTTGCCCACCGCCGTCGACTGGGTGACTTCGGATTCATTGCGCGAGTTGTTGTAGCTCCAGGACAGGTTCGGCAACAGCCCGGCGCGGCCGATGATGCGGTTTTCCTCGCCGGCCTCGCGCTCCTGGATTGCCGCCTGAAACGTCGGGTCGTTGCGCAGGGCCAAGTCATAGGCGTCGAGCAATCCCAGCGCCTGAACCGATCCACTGCAGGCACAACACAGACCGAATAACAGCGCCTTCATTCTTCCACCAACGCCATGTGAGTCCGATCCAGCAAGGGTTTGAACAGGTAGTTGAGCATCGAGCGCTCACCGGTTTTGACGAACGCTTCCACCGGCATGCCCGGGCGAATCTGCAAGCCGTCGAGCTGGCGCATGCCAGCTGCACTGACCTGGGCGCGCAAGGTGTAATACGGCTCATCGGTGCGCTCGTCGACCTGGCGGTCGGCCGACACCAGCGTCACTTCACCGGCAATGCGTGGGGTGGTGCTCTGGTTGAACGCCGAGAACAGCAACTCCACCGGCAAGCCCGGGTGCACCTTGTCGACCATCTGCACCGGCACCCGCGCTTCCACCAGCAGTGGTTCGCCCTGGGGCACGATGTCCATCAGCGCCTGGCCGGGCTTGATCACGCCGCCTTCGGTGTACACCTCCAGCCCCACCACCACGCCAGCCGCCGGCGCGCGCACCAGGCTGTTGGCCAGTTCGAATTCGGCCGAGGCCAACCGGTTGCGCAAGTCGTCGCTGCGGGTGCGGGTTTCGGCCAGTTGGCCGCGCAGGTCTTTCTGGAAGTCTTCGCCGAGCTGGCGGATGCGCAGGCGCAGTTCAAGGACTTGCCGTTGCAACTGGCCGATGCGGCCGAAATCCTCGGCAATCGCACCGTCGAGCTGGGCATACAGCCGTTCATTTTCCAGCAGCCGATTGCGCGGAATGTAGCCGTCCCGCGCCAGCTCGCGCAGGCCTTGCAGTTGTTCATTCATCGCGGTGCGTTGCAGCACTTTGCTGGCCTGGGATTCCCGGGTGCCGCGCAATTGTGCCTCGGCCCCGGCGATGGTTTCCCGCAGGCCTTGCTGCTCCGTGGCCAGGGCCTGGGCGCGACTGCTGAACAGTTGCCGTTGCAGGCTCAAGGTGGCGGCGGCCTCAGGCTCGTTCAGCAGTTCGGGGCCGAAGACGATGGCCGACAAGCCTTCGCTCTCGGCACTCAAGCGCGCTTCGCTGGCCCGGGACGCAATGAACTGGCTGCGCAAAGACTGCATCTGCCCGCGCAACGGGGTTTCCTTCAGGCGGATCAATACCTGGCCGGCGCTTACCACCTCGCCATCGCGCACCTCGATCCGCTCGACGATCCCGCCCGCGGGGTGCTGCACCGTCTTGCGGTGCCCCGACACCATGACCTTGCCGGACACCGCCACGCCCTTGTCCAACGGTGCCAGCGTGGCCCAGCCCAGGAACCCGGCAAACCCGCCGAGCACCAGCAACCAGCCCAGGCGCGCGTATTTTTTATCGTCCAGCGCCAGCACGTTGTTCACCGGCGGCACGCTGTTGTCCGTCACAAGCACAGGTCGGCTCATGCTTTTTTTCCTTCACCGAGGCGGTAGCTCATGCTCATCGCCGACACCGGTTTGGGCGGCGCGGCCGCCGGTTTCTGCGTGGCCTCCAGCACCCGCGCCGTGGGCCCGAACGCCTGCAACTGGCCGTCCCGCAGGATCAGTAATTGGTCCGTCAACGCCAGCACAGGGGTCTTGTGGGTGATCAGCACCAGCGTGCGACGCTGCGCCTTGAGCAAGGTGATGGCATGGAGCAAGGCCTGCTCGCCGGCCTCATCGAGATTGGAATTGGGCTCATCCAGTACGATCAGCGCAGGCACGCCGTACAGCGCTCGCGCCAGCGCGACACGTTGCTTCTGCCCGCCGGACAACCCGGCACCGCCCTCCCCCAGTTGGGTGTCGTAGCCTTGGGGCAACTGCAGGATCAGTTGATGCACGCCGGCCATTTGCGCGGCAGCGAGCACCTTGTCCGAATCCACGGTGTCGAAACGCGCGATGTTGTCGGCAATGCTGCCGGCGAACAGCTGGATGTCCTGGGGCAGATACCCAATGTGCGGGCCGAGTTGCTGCTTGTCCCATTGCGCCAGGTCCGCGCCGTCCAGCCGCACCTTGCCGGCCAAGGGCGCCCAGGCCCCCACCAGCAACCGCGCCAGGGTCGACTTGCCGCAACCGGAAGGCCCGATCACGCCCAGCACGTCACCGGCAGGCAGGCTGAACCCGAGGTTGGCCAATGCAGGCCGACGACTGCCAGGCGCACACGCGCTTACCTGCTCGACCGTCAACTGGCCGCTGGGCGCCGGCAAGCTCATGCGCTCGGTGCGCGCCGGGTTGGCCGCCAGCATCAGGGTCAAACGGTCATAGGCCAGGCGCGCCGAACTCCACTGTTTCCACACGCCGATCAGTTGGTCGATAGGGCTCAGTACCCGCCCCATCAGGATCGAGCCGGCGATCATCATGCCCGGCGTAATCGCCCCCTGCACCGCCAGCAATGCACCCAGACCGAGGACCAATGACTGCAACGCCAGGCGTACGCCCTTGGACCAGGCACTGATGGCAGCGGTCTTTTCACTGGCCAGGTTCTGCGCCGCCAGAAATGCCTGGTGCTGGGCAAACCAGCGCGCACGCAGGGTTGCCAGCATGCCCATGGCTTCGATGGCTTCGGCATTGCGCAGGTTGGCCGTGGCCTGCTGGCTGGCGCTGATCGACAGCTGATTGGCCTGAGTCAACGGTGCCTGGCAGATGTGCTGGTTGGCCCACGCCAGCGCCATCAGCATCAGCGCACCGGCCAGCGCCAGGACGCCGAGCCAGGGGTGGAACAGGAAGATCACCAGCAAGTACACCGGAAACCACGGCGCATCAAAAAATGCGAACAGCGCCTGGCCGGTGGCGAACTGGCGCAAGGTCGTCAGGTCGCTCAACGCCTGCCCGGCCGGCTGGGTACCGCCCTTGAGTTGCGCCTCGAACGCGGCGTCGTACACCCGCTGGTTCAGGCGCATGTCCATCTGTGTGCCAAGACGGATCACCACCTGGCTGCGCACCCACTCCAGCGCGCCCATCAAGCCGAACAAGCCAAGGATCATCAGCGTCAGCATCAACAGGGTCATCGAGTTGCCGGAGGCCAGCACCCGGTCGTAGACCTGCAACATGTACAGCGCCGGGGCCAGCATCAACAGGTTGATCACTGCCGAAAACAGGCCAATGTTGAGGAAGCCACTTTTATAGGCCGTGAGAGCGGCCAGGGTTTCGTTGCCGGCATGGCGCATCGAGGGAGTCTCATGGGGGAAATCGGGAAGCGCCGCCCGCGTTTGACACGCCGCGCGCCGCTGCGCAGAATTTGTCACCGCCGTCGCCCTGGCCTTCGAAACTCACGGCGACGACGGGGTTTACGCAGCGAATGGGAGAGTGATCTTCCATTCGCTTTTTTCATTGCGCAGCAACATCAGGCAGCGAGTGCCCAGTCCTGTGCAACGTCCTGCACGCCTACCAGGGCGACGTCGGTGGTGGTTGCCGTAGCGTGTGCTGCCAGGCCGGCCGAGATCTCGTCGAAGGTGTTGGCGGTGGACAGGCCGAAGTCGTCCAGCAGGTTGTTGAGCACGGTTTCCAGTGCCGAGGTGTTGCCTTGCATCAGGCTGTAGATCACGTTCTGAACGTCGTTGCCGACGCGGCCTGCACCTTGTGCCGCGCTCAAGTCGAGGCCGTTGAAAGCAACTTTGAACGCATCGAGGGTGAAGTCGCTGCCATTGCCGCCGCCCAGGCCGGTGCCCAGTTGAACGTTATCCAGGTTGCCCCACAGGTAGTGGTTTTCGTTGTGGCTGGCTGGCAGCGCCGGGTTGAATACGTAGTGCAGGCCGTTGCTGGTGTTGCTGTCGGCAATGAAGGCGTAGTCGGAATTGTTGGCGCCGTGGGTCGAATACTGGTCGCCGCTCAGGGAGCCGTTGCTGAAGCCGCCGGTGTTGCTGCTGCCGTGACCCGCAGTGTTGAACCCCAGTGCCCAGTCGGTCAGGTAGTCCGAGACGGAGTAAGCACCGAGCGCAGCTTCGTAACTAACAGAAATAGTCATCACTTAACCTCGTTATAAACAACACGATTGATCAGCACGCTCATACAGCGCACTTTTTGCCCACCCTTGGGCAAAACCGTTGGTTGATAAAGTGCCGTGGCACCTTGATCAGAACTTGTATTCGAGCATCCCGCTCAACGTTCGCCCGCGCGCCAGGCTCAGGTTATTGGCGTCCCCCATCGCAACGAAGTAGGCCTCATCGGTGGCGTTTTCCAGCGCCAGGGCGATGTTCAATTGGTCGGTCATCCAGTAGCTGGCGTACAGGTCATAGAGGGTGTACTGGGGCCATAGCGCCTGGTCGATGAAGTCATAACCTTGTGAGTCGAGGTTCTCGCCATTGCCTGAGCTGTAGCGCACGCGGACGCCCATATCGAGTCGCTTTTCCAGGAAGCGCGCGCCCAGGGTCAGCGAGCCGCGATCAGCCGGCATATAGGTGGCGTTGCCCATGATCCGGCCACAGCTTTCCTTGTTGTTGGCGACATCGTCGTCCAGCACCTCATACGTGGTCACCGGGCGCAGGCCGATCGTGCCGTTTGGCCGGGTGTAGCGTTCATAGCGTGTGGTGGACGGCCCGTTCTTCTTCGCCCCGCCCATGTAATAGTTCTTCGAGCAGAACTCATTACTGCCGATCATGTGGGTGTAACTAAGGTTGGCGTACGCCCGCCCCATGTCGTAGTTGAGCTGGTACTCCACCCCCCGAAAGCGCGTGGGGTTGGTGTTATTGACGTACGCCATCGTGCCGAGAAAACCGCCGACGGAGGTCTCCGGCAAACTGACGCTGTGATTGAGGAAAGAGAAGTTCTCGATCCGGGTATCGAAGTAAGCCACCTTCATGCCCAGGCGGTCGTCACCGAACAGCAGTCCCTCTTTGAATACGTTCACGCCCATTTCCCAGTCCCGCGACTCTTCGGGTTTCAGGAACGGGTTGGGAAACACCCGCTCTGATGAGCTGCCACCGTGAGGACGCCCGGTCATGAAGGTTTCCGTCACCGCCGGCGGGCGCCAGCCCTTGCCCCAGCGGGCGTAGAGTTGCATCCAGTCCAGCCCCGGCTTTATGCCGATACCGAACGTGGGAGAGAACTGGCCCTCTTCTCTATCAATGTCGAACACTTCCTCGACACGCTTGGCACCTACCGTGCTGCTGTAGAACCGATCGCGCCGGTACAGCGTCATCCCGGTGACCCCTTCCAGCCGATAGCGGTCGTACCGCAAGCCCGCATCCAGCGTCAGCCAGTCGCCATATTCGTACTGCAGGTTGTTGAACAGGCTGGCGATGGTGCGTTTGCCACCGGGCGTCCCGCCTTCAACGTAAGGCAACAGGCCGGAAAGGTTGGTGGCCTCGACCTTGTTGGTACTGGGCTTGAACTTGTCTTGATACACCTCCACGCCGTAGTTCCAACTCACATGACCCAACGCATCGAAGTCGAACCGCGATGTGTTGTCGCCCTGTACACCCCAGGTATCGGTCTGAAAATGATCCGTGTAGCCCGCCACATAGTTGCCGGAGGTCAGCGACGCGGTGTTGGGCGCATTGTCCCGGTCCATCTGTGTGGTGACGTAGTAGACCTTGGCCTTGAAATCGATCAGCGGGTTATCCGGCGTGTAGCGATAATCCAGTCCGACGTTCCTGGCATTGAGGTTGTTCTTGCTGACGCGCTGGTAGTACACGCTCTGGTTATCCGGGGCGGTGTAGGCCCAGGCGTCATTGCTGTCGCTGTCACTTTCCAGGTAGCTCAGTTGCACCCGTTGGTCATTGGGCAGGTTCAGGCCGAACTTGACGATTTGCGAGCGGGTCACGCTGCCGGTGTCACCGACCTCACTGTTCAGCCAATCGTCGAAGGCCGCAGGCTGGGAGTCGCGAGCGCGCAAATGAGTGCCCAGTTTCTGGTCGTTGTGGGTACCGGCGCGGTAGTCGCCAAAATGCCGTTCGCTGTACCCCAGCAGCACGTCGCCGCGCTCGTCGCCAAAGGCAAACACACCGCTGCCGTTGAAATAGGTGCCGTTACCCAGTTCACCAATCCCGCTACCGGCACGCAGACGCCCGCCATAGTCCTTGCCATCGGCCAGGAACTCACTGGCCTCCAGGGTCTTGAAGGATGCAATCCCGCCCAACACGGCAGCACCGCCCTGCCCGGACTGGCTGCCCTTGTCGATTTCGATGCTGGAGATGAATTCCGGGTCGATCAACATCGTGCCGTTGCGCTGCTGGTGGCCGTTGACGTTGAAGTTCTGGCGCATGCCGTCGATGTTCATGTTGACCCGGCCGTAGTCCTGCACGCCGCGGATGTTCACCGACAGGCCCGGGTCACGCTGGTTGACGGCGGTGTACACGCCGGCGGTTTCTTCGAGCATGTCGGCGGCATGGCGTGGTGGGCGTTTGTCGATCTGCTCGCGACTGATCACGGCCACCGAGCGCGGTGTGTCGTACACCCAGTCGCTTGGCTTGCCGTTGGTGTTGCCGGTGATGGTGGTGGTGCCCACGGTCAGCGCACCGTCATGGTCGGCGCCGACGCGAGTCAGCGTCACCTGCCGGTCCCCGGTAAAGCGGTATTCCACCGGTGCACTGCCCACCAATCGGCCGAGGCCTTCCTGGGCGCTGTAACGGCCCTTGAGCGCGGTGCTGGTGAGGCCTTGCAGGCGCGCGCTGTCGAACAACACTTGCAACCCGGCCTGGTCGGCGAACGTCAGTACGGCAAGGCCCAAGGGTTGCGCCGCAATATCAAACGTCAACGTGACAGGCTGTGATTCACCGACTGGCGCCTCGGCGGCCTGCACCTGGCAGGCGGAGGCTAACAGCCCCAGGTGGATGGCAAGGGCCAACCGGCTACCGGTGTTGCGCCCCTTGGTGATTGCAGACATCGACGTTATCCCTTCGCTGACCATTCTTGTTTATGCGAATACTTCTCACTTAACAGGACGTGTCAGGCGTCGGAACTCAGTAAGGTTTTTTTGAAAGTTTTTTCAAAGGGCGTAAACGGGGCCCGGCGACCCCATCAATAGATCAGGCTCAGCCCCGCCAGATCAAAGCGCTGCACCTGTAATTCTTCGGTCAGGGTGCCGAGGGCCGTGTCGAGCATATCGAGGCGGAACACGCCGCTGACTTCACGGGTGCCGAGGTCGGCATTGGTCAGCACCACCTTGCCCGGCCGGTAGCGGTTGAGCTGCTCGATGACCTTGGCCAGCGGCAAGCGGTCGAAGATCAGCACACCGCGACGCCAACTGGTGGCGCGCTCCAGGTCGAAGTCGTCGAGGGCGACCACGCCGTTCTCCGGGCTGTAGCGCGCAGCCTGGCCTTCCTTGAGCACAGTTGCTTTCTGCGGCAGCGCCTGCAGCGTGACGGCCACACTGTGCTGCAACACTCCGACCCAGGCCTGCCGGTCGTCCTCACGCTCGACCACAAACCGCGTGCCCAGGGCACGGGTTTGCCCGCTGGCGCTGTGCACCACGAACGGCCTTTTTTCCTCACCGGCCATGGGCGCCACATCAAAGATCGCCGAGCCTTTGATCAGGCTGATGCGCCGCTGCACACCGTCAAAATCCAGCTTGATCGCACTCGCAGAATCCAGTTGCACGCTGCTGCCGTCCGCCAGGTGCACGGTGCGCACTTCGCCTTTTTGGGTGAAGTAATCGGCCTGCATCTGCAGCAGCGCCTCAGGCCCGCGCACCCAGCCGACGCCCGCCACCACCAGCAACAGCGCAACACTCGCCGCCATGCGCCACGGCCTGCGCCGACGAGGGCCGCGCACCGGCGCAGCGGTAGCGGGCGGCCGCTGGCGATGCACCGTCTCATCGCGATGCACCTCGCCCAGCGCCGCCCACGTCTGCTCGGCAAAACGCAGCGCCGCTTCATGGCGGCTGTCTCTGACGATCCATTGGCGCAGCTCGGCCTGCTCCTGATCGGTCAGGGCGCCGGCGTGCAGGCGCACCGCCCAATCGGCAGCCGCCTCGGTAATGCTGTGCTGTTGCGGACCCGGGCTATTCACGTGTGAATCTCGAATTTTTCGTTATATAACGCTGTGACGTCTGACCCCAGATTTGTCGGTAATTCATTCGTCGGACGGCCCCGCCTCACCTTCCTGCAAACGCTGCATGACATACGCCAGCGCCTTGGCCAGGTGCTTTTGCACTGAGCTGTCGGAAATTCCCAGGTGGCGCGCGACCTGGGCATGGGTCATGCCCTCGATCCGGTTGAGACGGAAAATCTGCCGGGTACGCTCCGGCAATTCCGCCAGTGCCTGCTTCAATGCCTGCCGCTGTTGCTGCGCCATCGCCTGAGCCTCCAACCCGGCCATTTCATCTTCAATCTCGGCCAGCGCCTCATGGGGCACGGAGTCGGTCTTGCGCCGCGCCTCCTGGCGGATATGGTCGATCAGCAGATTGCCGGCCGTGCGATAGAGATAGCCCTGGGAGTTGTCGATGCGCTCGCCGGCCGGCTTTTGCGCCAGGCGCAGGAAACTCTCCTGCACCAGGTCTGCGGCCAACTGCGGGTCCCGTACCTTGCGTGCGAGATACCCGCGCAGAGTATCGGCGTGCTTGAGAAACAGGCCTTTGAGATCCACGTCCGACAAACCGACTCCCTGGAATGTTAAGGAAACAGGCGGGCATCTTAAGCGTTGTCGAGAATGATTTTCAATTGATATCAACTCTGATCCACACAACGGTGCTTTTCATTCTGCGTTCGGTAATCGAACGGTTCCCACCCACGCGATTGACCAAATTAACCATTCAGTACATTTTATCGACATACATAAAAACAACAGTGGAGAACCCTCTATGCCGCCCATCGTGCTGGTGCTCAACGGCCCCAACCTCAACCTGCTCGGCACTCGCGAGCCCGCCACTTATGGCCATGAAACCCTGGCCGACCTTGCTGCCCTGTGTGGCCGCAGCGCCGAGCAACTGGGCCTGAAAGTCGAATTCCGCCAGACCAACCACGAAGGCGAATTGCTGGACTGGATCCACGGCGCCCGCGCCCGCTGCGCCGGCATCGTGATCAACCCGGCAGCCTGGACCCACACTTCGGTGGCGATCCGCGACGCGCTGGTGGCCACTGAAGTACCGGTGATCGAAGTGCATTTGTCCAACGTGCATGCCCGGGAAGCGTTCCGTCATCACTCGTTCGTGTCGCCGATTGCCAAGGCGGTGCTGGCCGGGTTTGGCAGCCACGGTTATCACCTCGCCCTCGAACATTTCAGCAAGACCTTGAAGGGATGAGCGCGGTGTCCAAACGTCGAATTCTGGCCGGCCTGATCGGCGCCGGCATTCAGGCTTCCCGCACCCCGGCCCTGCATGAGCATGAAGGCGATGCCCAGGGCCTGCGTTACCTCTATCGCCTGATCGACCTCGACCGGCTACAGGTGGATACCCGCGCCCTGCCCGACCTGTTGATGGCGGCCGAACAGATGAACTTCACCGGCTTGAACATCACCTACCCGTGCAAGCAGGCGATCCTGCCGTTGCTGGATGACCTGTCACCCGAAGCACGGGGCATCGGCGCGGTGAACACCGTGGTGCTTTGCGACGGTAAACGCATCGGCCACAACACCGACTGCCTGGGCTTTGCCGAAGGCTTTCGCCGGGGCTTGAGTGATGTGGCTCGCAAGTTCGTGGTGCAGATGGGCGCGGGCGGCGCCGGGGCGGCAGTCGCCCATGCGCTGCTGGGTGAAGGCGTGGAACGCTTGAGTATTTTCGACATGGACGCCGAACGTGCCCGCAGCCTGGCGGACAACCTCAACCAGCATTTTGGTACCGGCCGGGCGCAGGCCGGCAATGACCTGGAAAGCGCCATGGCCGAGGCCGATGGCCTGGTGAATACCACGCCGATGGGCATGGCCAAGCTGCCGGGCATGCCCGTGCCGTTGGGCACCTTGCGCGCCGACTTGTGGGTAGCGGAGATCGTGTACTTCCCACTGGAAACCGAACTGCTGCGCAACGCCCGCGCCCTGGGTTGCCGCACCCTGGATGGCGGCAACATGGCGGTGTTTCAGGCGGTGAAGGCGTTTGAGTTGTTCACTGGCGAAGTGGCGGATGCAGAGAGAATGCTCGCGCACTTCCAGAGCATGACCACCCAACTGTAGAAACCGGATCAGAAATGTGGGAGCGGGCTTGCTCGCGAATGCGGAGTGTCAGCCACCGGATGTTTTACTGACCCACCGCATTCGCGAGCAAGCCCGCTCCCACATTTTGCTCGGTGTTGAACTCAAGCCTGCAGGTAGCGCAACACCGACTCGCAGATCATCGCCCGATGCCGCTGCTTGACCGCCTCATCCGACAACTCGATCTGAAAAATCTCGCTGAAGGTGTGGCGGTTCGACACCCGGTAAAAACTGAACGAGTTGATCAGCAGGTGCACGTCCAGCGGCTCCAGCCCTTCCCGGAACAACCCCAACTCGGCGCCCCGGCGCAACGTGGTGCCAAGGGCTTCGAGGATGTTGCTGTTCATCGCCTTGATCGACGTCGACTGCTTTACATACTCGGCGTTGTGGATGTTCTCGATGCTCACGATGCGCACAAAATCCACGTTCTGATCGTGGTGATCAAAGGTGAATTCCACCAGCCGGCGGATCGCTTCCCGGGGCTCCAGGGCCGTCAGGTTCATCCGTGTCTCGGTGTTGCGAATGTCGCCGTAGAGTTTCTCCAGCACCTCGACGTAGAGCTGCTCCTTGCTGCCGAAGTAGTAATAGATCATGCGCTTGGAGGTCTGGATACGCTCCGCGATCGCGTCCACCCGGGCGCCGGAAAGGCCCTGGGTGACAAACTCGACGATGGCTTCCTGGAGAATGTTCTCGCGGGTCTTTTCCGGGTTGTTCTTGCGGCTCTTGCGCGGTGCGGTGGCCGCGGCGGGAAGCTCGGAGGTCAGGGTCATGGTGCGCTCACGGCCTTAGGTGCAGGCGCTGATTATGGGCCGCGCCGCACGCCGAAGGAAGCGCCGGCACCTTACAACCTGGCCTGGCGCACCGCACCGCTGCGGGACTTGGCCATGGCCGCCAGGCGCACCGCCACGTTGGCCGCACCGTAGCCGGCGTAACCGTTCTTGCGCTGGATGATCTCGAAGAAAAACCGGCCCTCGAACGGTTCGGTATAAACGTGAAACAGTTCACCGCCCTGGGCATCGCGGTCGTACAGCACGTTGTAATACGCGAGCTGGCTGAGGAACTCGTCGTCGAAATCAAACCGCGCCGCCAGGTCATCGTAGTAGTTCAGCGGGATATCCAGCAGCGGCACACCGGCGTCCTTGGCCCGGCTGACCTCGGCGAAAATGTCCGCGCAGTCGAAGGCAATGTGGTGCACGCCCGAGCCGCGATAGCTCGACAGCGCGTGGGAAATCGCGGTGTTGCGGTTCTCGGAAATATTCAGCGGCAGGCGAATCGAGCTGCAACGGCTGCGCAGTGCCCGGCTTTTCACCAGGCCATAGGGGTCCGGCAGCACCACTTCGTCGTCGGCTTCGAAATCCAGCAAGCTTTTGTAGAACAACACCCAACTGTCGAGGCTGTCGGCGGGCAAGGCCATGGCCATGTGGTCGATGCGCAGCAGGCCGCCGCTGGCGGCGTTCGCCGGTTGCAGGTTGAAGTCGGTGTCGTAGAGGCCGCCTTCGTGCTGGTCCACCAGGTAGATCAGGCTGCCATCCGGTGCGCGCACCGCTGCCAGCTCCAGCTCGTTGGGGCCGACCAGCCCACGATACGGCTGGCCCTTGTAGGCCACCGCCCGCTCCAGGGCCTTGGCGCTGTCCTTGACGCGGATCGCCGTGGCGCACAACGACGGGCCGTGGGCCTCGAAGAAGTTATGGGCGAAGGAATAGGGTTCGCAATTGAGGATCAGGTTGATATCGCCCTGGCGCAACAGGCTGACGCTCTTGGATCGATGCTGCCCGGCCTTGACGAAGCCCAGGCGCTCCAGCCATGAAGTGAGCTTGGCGCCGAGGTTTTCATCCACGGCAAATTCCAGGAATTCAATGCCGTCGTATTCGCTGGCGGCCGGGGTTTCAAACAGGATCTCGGGGACCTGCGTCGCTTCTTGCTCCAATCGCTGGCGGGTTTTCTCTTCGAGGTACAGCAGCGAGCGCAGGCCGTCGGCGGCATTCGCCCGGGTCGGCGCGGCGCGGAAGCCGTCGTTGAAGATTTCCAGGGACAACGGCCCGGTGTAGCCGCTCTTGATGATCGGGGCGAGAAAGCCCGCCAGGTCGAACTCGCCCTGGCCTGGGAAGCAGCGGAAATGCCGGCTCCATTCCAGTACATCCATGGCGAGGATCGGTGCATCGGCCATCTGCACAAAGAAAATCTTGTCGCCGGGAATCTCGGCAATCGCACTCGGGTCGCCCTTGAGAGACAGGGTGTGGAAGCTGTCGAGCAACACGCCCAGGCTCGGATGATCGATCTTGCGCACCAGGTTCCACACCTGCTGCCAGGTGTTGACGTGCCGGCCCCAGGCCAGCGCTTCATAGCCGATGCGCAAGCCCCGGCGGCCAGCGTGTTCGGCCAGCAGGCTCAGGTCATCCAGCAGAATGCTTTCATCGCCCACGGAATCGGCTGACGCGTTACTGCACACCAACACCAGGTCGGTGCCCAGCTCCTGCATCAAGTCGAACTTGCGCTCGGCCCGCTCCAGGTTGCGTGTCAGGCGGTCGCGGCGGCAGCCCTCAAAGTCCCGAAACGGCTGGAACAAGGTGATGGCAATGCCGAGGTCGGCGCACATTTGCTTAACTTCACGCGGACTGCCGTCGTAATACAGCAGATCGTTTTCGAAGATTTCCACGCCATCAAACCCGGCAGCCGCGATGGCTTCGAGTTTTTCCGGCAAGGTTCCGCTCAAGGAAACGGTGGCGATGGAGCGTTGCATGGGGCGACTCCCGGCATTGAGGCATGTCTTGTTTACGGCAAATTATTGGCCGCCAGGTTCATCACAGCAATTGAAATGTACGAACCGGTTAGTTTTATGGGCGATTATCGAACAGAATGGCAATCGGCGAATTGACGATTTTTTAGCCGCTGCGCACCATCGACAGCACATTGAGCCCCGCTTCCATTGAGCGGCCTCGGTTAACCAAGACCCTGAACACACCATAAAAATTTCAAAAAACCGGGTACTTCCTCATGCCTTCGCAAAATCCCGCCGTGGCCGTGGGCCACAGCAATCACCATAGCGGCATCGGTGACAAAATCCGTGGCGCCATGGCTGTCGGTAAAACCCGCTGGGGCATGCTGGCCCTGGTGTTTTTCGCCACCACCCTGAACTACATCGACCGCGCCGCCCTCGGCGTGATGCAACCGATCCTGGCCAAGGAAATGAGCTGGACGGCGATGGACTACGCCAACATCAACTTCTGGTTCCAGGTGGGTTACGCCATCGGCTTTGTGCTGCAAGGCCGGTTGATCGACCGGGTCGGCGTCAAGCGCGTGTTCTTCTGCGCGGTGTTGCTGTGGAGCCTGGCCACCGGCGCCCATGGCCTGGCCACCTCGGCGGTGGGTTTTATGGTCTGCCGGTTCATTCTCGGGCTGACCGAAGCCGCCAACTACCCGGCCTGCGTCAAGACCACCCGCCTGTGGTTCCCCGCTGGCGAGCGTGCCGTGGCCACCGGGATCTTCAACGCCGGAACCAACGTCGGCGCGATGATGACGCCGATGCTGCTGCCGCTGATCCTCCACGTGTGGGGCTGGCAGGCGGCGTTCCTGTGCATGTCGGCACTGGGCGGGATCTGGCTGGTGCTCTGGGGCTTGAAGTACTACAACCCGGAAGACCATCCAAGCGTGAAGCAATCGGAACTGGACTACGTGCAACAGGAAGTCGAACCGGAACAACCCCGCGTACCGTTCAGCCGGATCCTGCGGATGCGCGGCACCTGGGCCTTCGCCCTCGCCTACTCGATGACCGCACCGGTGTTCTGGTTCTACCTGTATTGGCTGCCGCCGTTCCTGAATCAGCAATACAACCTGGGCATCAACGTGACCCAGATGGGCATTCCGCTGATCATCATTTACCTGACGGCGGACTTCGGCAGCATCGGCGGTGGGATTCTGTCTTCGTTCCTGATCGGACGCGGGATGAACCCGATCAAGGCGCGGCTACTGTCGATGTTGCTGTTTGCCTGCTGCATCGTCGGAGTGATCATGGCCGCCGGCTCCAGCCACCTGTGGGTCGCGGTGTTTGC
The DNA here is from genome assembly GCF_058780865.1 of Pseudomonas sp. GP01-A4. NCBI lineage: Bacteria > Pseudomonadati > Pseudomonadota > Gammaproteobacteria > Pseudomonadales > Pseudomonadaceae > Pseudomonas > Pseudomonas sp. GP01-A4. The sequence goes on along the minus strand of NZ_JBYSWF010000079.1, from coordinate 3,837 downwards.
GATTTCCCTGGCCATCGGCGCGCACCAGGCCTGGACCGCCAACATCTGGAGCCTGGTGATGGACTACACGCCCAAGCACATGATGAGTACGGTGTTTGGTTTTGGCGGCATGTGCGCGGCCATCGGCGGGATGTTCATGACCCAAATCGTCGGCCATATCCTGACCGTGACCAACAACAACTACACCGTGCTGTTCACCCTGATTCCGGCGATGTACTTCATCGCGCTGATCTGGATGTACTTCATGGCGCCGCGCAAGATTCCGACCGTCGAGGTCTGAGTTTCCTACCTGCGCCGCTGCTGCCAGGCAGCGGCCAACCCGCTCAGGCAAATCACCCCGATCCCGACCACGGTGGTCAGGTCCGGGGTGTGGTTGAACACCAGCCAGCCCAACAACCCCGCAAACACGATCTGGCAATAGCCGAACGGCGCCAGCAGGGCTGGCGCTGCGAAGCGGAAGGCCTGGGTCAGCATCAAGTGTGCGGTCATCCCGCAAGTGCCCAGCGCCAGCATCAGCACCCCGTGCCACAGGCTCGGCACCTGCCAGAAGAACGGCACCAAGGCGCTCATCACCAAGGTATTGCACAACCCGGCGAAGAAGTTGCTGGTGGTGGGGGTGTCGTACTTGCTGAGGATGCGGGTGAGCAGTTGGTAGAAGCAGAAGAACAACGCCGACGTCAGCGGCAACAACACCGCGGGGGTGAACAGCTCACCGCCCGGGTGCACAATGATCAGCACCCCGATAAACCCGCAAATCACCGCCAGCCATTGGCCGCGGGTCACGTGTTCGCCTAACAGCGGCACCGACAACGCGGTGACCAGGATCGGCGCAAGAAAGTTGACCGCCGTGGCCTCGGCCAACGGGATAAAGTGCAGCGCCGCCGTAAAGAACAGGCTGGTGCCCAGCAGGCACAAGGCCCGCGCCACTTGCAGTAAAGGGCGTTTGCTGCGCAGTACCCGCAGGCCCGATTGCGGCAGGAAGATCCCGGCCATCAACAGCGTGTGCACCAGGTAGCGGGCCCACACCACCATCACGATCGGGTAGAACCCGGCCAGGTATTTGGACAGCGCGTCGTGGCTGGAAAACAGAAAGGTCGCCACCACAATCAGCAAAATGCCTTTGAGCGGGTGGTTGACGCCGGAAAGTGGGGTACTGAGGGTCATTGCATTCTCTTGAGTGGCAGGCTGAAATGACCGCCGCATACCGCGGCATAATCTAGAACGGGTAAAGCGCCTCGCTCAAGAGCATAACCAAACACTGTTCGAACAGCGCACTAAATTGCGGTTTTCCAGTCCAACGCTTCACGCCGCCCCGCCCACTGCGCGTTTTTTAACCAAGGCTTTCTCACCATGAAAAAAACCCTGTTGATTCTTTCGACCCTGACGCTGCTCAGCGCCTGCGACAAGCAAGCCGAGACCGCCAAGACGCCCGCCCCGCCGTCTGTCCAGGCAACGTTGGTACCGCAAGTGCTGCCCACCGACAAATGGGTCGGCAAGTGGATTGGCGTCGAAGGCCTGAACCTGACCATCGCCAAGGACGACAGCATCGGCCGCGGCCACTATGTACTGACCATGAAATACGGCCTGGATGACGACGATTCCGGCACCTTCAAGGGCCAGGCATCCGAAGACGGCATCACCTTTGAACGCCCGGACGGCCCGCAGATCCTGAGCGCTGGCGACGGCGAAGCCACTGGCCTGAAATGGCTGGCCGACAAGAAGGACTGCCTGATCGTCGACACCGGCGAAGGGTATTGCCGCGACTGACACAAGCTTCATACAGATCGGACGACGCAGCGTTTAGCATCGTCAGACAGCCGGACTGGCGCCAACCCTACACACCAACAACACTGAGCTGCAGGTTCACAAAGAGGATTGCCACATGCTATGGAAAAAAGGCCGACGCAGCGACAACGTGGTAGACGCCCGCGATGACAGCGGCGGCGGTGGCGGTGGCATGCGTTTTGGGGGCGGCAAGGGCCTGAGCCTGACGGCCATCGTGCTGATCGTCGGCATCGGCTGGCTGACCGGCCAGGACCCGATGCAGATCCTCGGGCAACTCAGCGGCCAGCTCACCGAGCAAGCGCCCTCCGTCAGCCCGCAAACCCGCCAGGCGCCGCCGGCCAATGATGAACAAGCCGACTTCGTGCGCGCCGTCCTCGGCGACACCGAAGACACCTGGGCCCAGGTGTTCCAGGAAAACGGCCTGACCTACAAGAACCCCAAACTGATCCTGTTCCGCGGCCGGGTGAACTCCGCCTGCGGTGGCGCCACGTCCGCCAGCGGGCCGTTCTATTGCCCGGCAGACCAACAGGTATACCTGGACCTGGATTTCTTCCGGGAAATGTCCCAGCGCTTCAAGGCCGCCGGCGACTTCGCCCAGGCCTACGTGATCGCTCATGAAGTCGGACATCACGTGCAGACGCTGCTGGGCATCTCGGCGAAGATTCAGGCAGCCCGCCAGCAAGGCCGGCAGATGCAAGGCGACGGCGGCCTGCTGGTGCGCCAGGAGCTGCAAGCCGACTGCTTCGCCGGGGTGTGGGCCAACCGCGCGCAAAAGCGCCTGAACTGGCTGGAGCCCGGCGACATTGAAGAAGCACTGAATGCGGCCAACGCGATTGGCGATGACCGCTTGCAGCAACAGGGCCAGGGCCGCGTGGTGCCTGACTCGTTTACCCACGGCACCTCGGCACAGCGGGTTCGCTGGTTCAAGACCGGCTTCGCCCAGGGCCAGATCACTCAATGCGACACCTTTACCGCCAAGAGCCTTTAAATGAATAAACGACTGGGTCTGCTGTTAGGTTTGTTGATCACCTGTTCCTCCTCCACCTGGGCTGCCGAACATGGCGTCAAGGTGGTCAGTCCCGATCGTTTTCACCTGGATGCCGGCGACCTGAGCGTCGGCTTGAGCCAGGACTGGCGCCGGCCGCTGCCTCAAGTTACCCGCGCGCTGATCATCGTACATGGCCGTTTGCGCAACGCGATGACCTACCTGGACAGCGGCGAAAAAGCGGCCGAAGCCGCAGGACAAAACGCCAATACCCTGGTGATTGCGCCACAGTTCCTCAACCAGACCGACCTCAAGCGCAACCAGATCGACAGCCAGACCCTGCGCTGGAACAGTAACGACTGGATGGCCGGCGAGCCGTCCACAGGCCCGGGCCAGATCAGCTCCTACGGCGCGCTGGACCAGATCATCAAGCACCTGGGCAACCGCAAGCTGTTCCCGAACCTGAAGGAAATCGTGGTGGCCGGCCATTCCGGTGGCGGCCAGGTGGTGCAGCGTTTTGCATTGACCGGGCATGATCACCCGCTGCTGCAAACCGAGGGCATCAGCCTGCGTTATGTGGTGGCCAACCCGTCGTCCTACGCGTACTTCAGCCCACAGCGTCCGGTGAAATTCGATGTTGCCAGTTGCCCGGGCTTCAACGACTGGAAGTACGGCATGCAAAACCTGCCGGCCTACGCCAAGGGGCAAAGTGCCGAGCAGCTGGAGCAGGCTTACGTTTCGCGTAATGTCACTTACTTGCTGGGCCAGCAGGACACCGACCCGAATCACCCGGCGCTGGACAAGAGCTGCGGTGCTGAAACCCAGGGCGCGTATCGCTTGATTCGCGGGCACAATTATTTTGACTACCTCAAGCAGCGGCACCCGCAGTTGGGCCACAAGCTGGTGGAAGTGCCGGGGGTTGGGCATGACGGGGACAAGATGTTTACGTCGCCTGAAGGGCAGAAAGTACTGTTCCAATAACCACTGAAGAAACCGGATCAAAAATGTGGGAGCGGGCTTGCTCGCGAATGCGGTGGATCAGTCAGCCTATGTATTGACTGACACAC